>JAGUQW010000001.1 GCA_030154445.1 Spirochaetota bacterium
ACACTTTTGTGAACTCTACCCAATATACTCTCATTATTAATGAAGTATTTAATAATATCGCTCACTCAATGTTAGTTAGTATAACTCATTCAATTTCGTTTGTCAACCCTTTTCTAAAATAAATTTTATTTATTTTAGAAATAACTATTTGATAACGATCTTACCTTTCTTCACAAACTTTCTCATAACAGCATCAAAACCAAAACGATCAATTGTTTTTAAAATCTTTGCACAAACACGTAATGTGATTTTTTCACCAGTTTCTGAAATAAAAGTTTTTCTTTGTAGATTTGGCACCCATTTTTTACGAGTTTTTCTATGTGAATGAGAAATGTTATTCCCAAACATAGGTTTTTTACCAGATAATTCACATGTTCTTGACATTTTCCACCCTCACAACTATAATTCAGTTTTTTATTATACCATAAAAATTATAAATAATCAAGCTTTATTTTATTATTCTTTTTTATAAAAAATCCATTCTACCACTTAATATTGCTCTTGTTTTCCAATCTCTTGTTATACCTAAAGAAAACCCTTCAAAATACAAAAGTTTCTCTTTATTTTTCTGCTTTCTTAATAAGGATGTTCTTTGTTTATCATTAAATTTTTGTATAGGTGAGTATTTTTTTAGATTTCCTGCAACAGCAACTAACTCTGGGCTAATATTGTTTAATTGTGCTATTTTTTTTATATTTTCACTATCTATAAGAACTATATCAGTAATATCAATGAAATCAACTTTTTCTTTATTAATAGTTTTCATATAATTAACAGTACTAGGAAATAAAGCTACCATTGCCGTGAACGCATCGTTCTCTCTTTTAAGTAGCACATTGTACTCTTGTTCTAATAATTTTCTTTGCTCGTTAGTTTTTAAATCTTTTTGATTTGATATTAAAAGATCAAATAATTTATTAGCTTGCACATCTAATTTTCTTATTTGATTTGAAAGTGTGTCTGTTTTATGCATATATTTTTGATTCAGAAATTGGATATTTCTTTTTTTCAATTGATCAAACAGCTTTTCTTGATCTGCATATATTTCTATTTTTTGATCAATTTTATATATTTTATTTTCTATTTTTGCCAAAGCATTATATAAACTTTTCCAATTTTTTAATTTATTTTTCATCTCTTGAGTTGCAAGACCTTGATCTTTTAAGCGTGTAATTAAAAATTGATTCCAAAATATTTTATCTTTTATTTTTATTCTTTCTTTTTTAAGAATTGCCTTATTATTTATCTTATTTACTTTTGAATTTTTTTTAAGAGACTGAGGTAAAGAAAAATATTTGTTGCGTTCACTGACATAAAGTACAGGATCTGCTTCCAACTCATAAGCAAAAACTTCATTTGTATAATACAACTCATTTGTATGAGAAATAGGAGAAACTATTAATATCTCTTTGCCATATTGAAAAAGAGATATTAATTTTTGTCCTTCATTAGAAGGGGTATTTTTTTTCGTCAAAATATTTTTTTCGTCAATATTTACTTTCTTACTATTTTTAATACTCATGTTTTCAAAACGCCCTGTAATCTTATAAGCAACAAGTTCTGATATATTAGTTTGTCGACTTTGCACCAACAAGGGTGAATCCTTATGCAGTATAATACGATTAGCCAAAACAACTTTATTTGTTTCTTTAATTTTTGTAGGAGAAAATACCAACTCTCCCGTAGGAGTAAAAAGTTCTACATTTATTTTTTTCTTATTAGCTCTTAGATATTTTATAGAAGTGAGAATTTGTTTTTGTTGTTTATTCAATTTTGGCCAAATATCTGGAGGTAAGGTAATATTAGGTGCGATAGGAGCTTTAGTTTCATCTTTATCATTTAACATACGAAAAGATGACCATAAATAAAATTGTCTCGAAACACCCTTTTGCCAAATTTTACTACGAATTTTTTGTTCCATCATAAAATATTGTCCATTATGCACGAAATCCATGGGAATCCCAGCACCACCAAGTAATTTACCTCTTCTATCAAAAGCATATACTAGTATTTCTAATTCTTGTTGGCTTATATGAAATATATTCATACCTTCTTCAAGCCAATTTGGTATTACATTAACCATGGCAACCAAAAAAATATCTGTGTCAGGTAGTTTAACTGCAGCTTCATCTAATTGACCACTTAGTACTCCTAAATTAATATTTCGTTGTCCACCTTCTACAGGTCTACCAAAATAAGGTAATCCACCAGCAGCAACTCCATAAACATGATAGCGTCTTGTATAAGAAATGACTTTATTAATATCCGAAAATCGTATACTTTTTTCTGTATAATTAGAGATTTTATTTAAATAAGGTTGGTAAATATCTGTATTTAATGCAGTTCTAACAACTTCAGGATCATTAAAAACTAAATTAGGATTGTATGATTGTAAATTATCTAATATATTTGTAATAGAAAAATCTTTGCCTTGGACCTCTAATATATTAAAATATTCAGGATTTTCTAACCAAGTATTGACATTAACACCTATCAGTGAGACATTGTATTTTTTTTGAGCAAGCTGGTATCGATTTTTCCATTCCATTATCCCTGTATTCGCTATTTTTCTTTTAGTACTATAAGCTTGAAAAGTATTAAAAGAAAAAGGATTTTTGCCAGAAAGAGATGTGAAAACAACTTCTTTTTGTTCTGAGTTCTTGACTTGTTTTGTACTACGAACTCCAGAATTGTTTATTTTTTGTGTAACATCTTGCGTATAAGAAGCACTTGAAAAAACAATAGATAATGCAACTATACTAAGCTTCATAAAAGACATGATAGACTCCATCCAACCAAATGTGTGAAAAAAAATAACAAATGATTGATAAATATTAAAATAAAAATAAAAACATTTAATAAAAAAATATCAGAATAATATTTATAGTGTACAAACTATCAATCAAAAAATCAAGCTTTCTTATAAAAATATCTCTGAATATATTATTCAGTTATTTTATTTTGAAAATATCTTGCTAAGAAATCTTTTTTAAAGATTACAAATCTACCTTCCAAGATAGCCTGTCTGGAATTTTTTGTTAATTCAATAAGAAAAAATAAATTGTGAATAGACGCTAATCGTCCACCTAGCACTTCATTCACTCTTAATAAATGACGAATGTATGCCCTATCATAATTACGACAAGCATAACAAACACACTCTGAATCTATAGGTCTAGTATCATATTCAAAAGCTTTAGTTTTGATATTTAATCGACCATCTCGTGAAAACACACCACCATGTCTCGCAAATCTAGTAGGAAAAACACAGTCAAACATATCAACACCACGCTCTATCCCTTCCAAAATATCTTCTGGAACACCTACCCCCATTAAATAACGAGGTTTGTCTACAGGCATTTCTTCTGCTAATATATCTAACATTCCATACATATCTTCTTTAGATTCACCAACAGAAAGACCACCTATAGAATAACCTGGAAAATCTAGTTCTGATAATTCTCTAGCACTTTGTTTACGAAGATCGGCAAAGATACCGCCTTGAACAATACCAAAAGCATATTGATCTTGAATATTCCTTTGTAAAAATTCTTGTTTAGCTCTTACAGCCCATGCTGTTGTTCTTTCTAATGCTTTTTGTGTATGCTTAAAATCAGCATCTCCTGGAACACATTCATCCAATACCATCATGATATCAGATCCTATAGCCTGTTGTGTATCAACCATTATTTCTGGAGTTAGAAAATGTTTTTTTCCATCAATATGACTTCTAAAGGTTACCCCTTCATCTGTAATTTTTCGCATACCTGCTAATGAAAAAACTTGAAATCCACCAGAATCTGTCAAAATATTTCTATTCCATTTTGCAAATTTATGCAAGCCACCGTATTCTTTAAAGAAATCTACAGTAGGACGCAACAAGAGATGATAAGAATTTGCCAATATAATACTAGCACCCATATCTTCCAACTCTTCCCTACATAAAGTCTTTACTGCCCCTTGCGTACCAACAGGCATAAAGATGGGAGTTTGAACAGTACCATGAGGTAATTCCATCGTACACGCTCTTGCATGAGCTTCTGTTTTTTCTATTTTAAAAGGAAATCTTTTCATATCCATATTTTCATCCTTAATACTTACTATTGGTATTCTGCAGATACAAAGCGTCTTTGGAATTCAGGGAAGATATCGGCTGCATTAGATCCTTTCATCGTGAAAGCAACTCCAATATACGGCTCCCAAAAAGCCACTTGTTTTACACTATCAACACGACGCCCTAAATTAAAAATAACTCTCATATCCCAAGTATCTAAATCATGAATCAATTCAAAACTCAATGCCTGTAATTTGAAACTGGATCTTTTTAGAGCATCTTGATCCCATATTTTGAGTCCATCCCCCAGATCAGTGAAGAAATCTTTTGACACTTCACCCGGTGCTAAAGTTGGTTCTCCATTATAAGCACCATCTTTATAATAAAGATATATTTTATTATTTAACATTTGAGAAGTAAATTTGAATGTGAGATATTTTGTAAATTTAAATCCCACAGAAAAATCTAATCTCAAATAAGAATTTCTTATATTTACAAAATCTTGATAATATTGAAAAACAAAACCAAATTCTGATAATTCATAGATAAAAGGATACAATGCCGGAATTTGATAATTTCTTAAACGAACATCCCATAATAACTCTAGATTAAAACTTTTATCTTCTCTTAATATAGTCGGAATAACAACATTAGCACTGTTAGTGTACACAGATTTGCGTGACTCTTCAAACAAATTATATCTATAAGTTAATTTTGGGATATAATGATATTTGGAATCTGGGGTAAATTCTATTAATAATTTTGGGTATCCCCCTATAAATCTATTAGTAAAACTTGACCCAGCAATAGGTCTAAAATTATCAGCAACATTATTAGTAGTCGTTTCTAAAATATCCAGTGTTGCCTCTGTTCCTATATAAAACCAAAATAGTCTGGTTTTGGCACCAAAAGTTAATCTATCAAAAATCCTATTACCTATATAAATATTTTGTGTATCGCCATTGATTGCTCTTTCCTGATCTTCTGTAGGAACTCTATCTCTTAAATTCCAATTAAAATTAAATTCTAATCCAAGAATAGGATTTCTTTCCCATTGTAACCATTCCCAAGCAAATTTGTTATTCCAAGCAAATTGGCTTTCCCTTACAAAATCAGTTTGTAACCTTAATAAATAATATAAAGGATGAGAATAACTAATACTAGCTGTAAAACCCAAAGATGATCTATACCATTCATCGTCATTCCAGATTTTTTTTGGAGAAACTGCTGAACCGATTTTGTAATCTATTTTCAAACCAGAGTCTCTTTGCGAATTTGTAAAATTAGCTCCAAAAGAAGACCATTGTTCTCTATAGTTAAAAGACAATCCATTATCAATAGACCATAGATCATCAAATAAATCTATATTAATATCTAAAGACCCTTGCTCTTCATGTTTGTTCACATCTGCAATGATCACCCAGTTGGTATCATTTAACAAATTAATATCTGTTGTCATGGTAGAATCATTAGTACCTCGTGTTTTTTGTGAGGAATAATCTACCTTTGCACTAGCATTAAGTGATAAGTCAATCCAAGTGTATTCATTAGTAATAACATTAGTAACAACAACAAGGCTAAAGTTCGTAACAAAATTAGTTTTTTGCGTATTATTATTTTGAACAACAATTTCGCGTTTGATTGATCGGTTTGACAGCTTTGTTAAGCTTTTTTCATATTCAGGTAATTTATCTATTTGCATTGTATTAGATCTACCATCAGATCTAAGTACTGTAATTTTGGATTTTGTTGTGTGTTTATATTCCAAAATATCTAAAGTTCCAAAATTATAAGCAAGTGATGGAAATGTATACGAGCGAACTTCGTAATCAAAATAATCATTTAAGAATTGATTTGCTTTATTATCATTATTAGGTTTTGTGATCCTTAATAATTCCCAAGCACCTGATAGACTAAAACTTCCTGCACTCAAACTAAAACTTCTTGAAATAGTATTAATTGAAGGTGAAATATCTCCTTGATATCCAAACCAAGAGTGAGTACTAGGATTTAACAAATTTATAAAATTAATAGCCTCAGCATCATCAAAACTATCTCTATAACTATATTTCGATAAAA
Source organism: Spirochaetota bacterium (assembly GCA_030154445.1). Taxonomy (NCBI): domain Bacteria; kingdom Pseudomonadati; phylum Spirochaetota; species Spirochaetota bacterium. Next base: position 6,134 of record JAGUQW010000001.1, read on the forward strand.
AATAAGGATCATTCAAATCTTCTGTCTTAAAATTCAACGACAATCCATTAGTAGCTAAGGTCATATCTACTTTATAATACCAAGAAAATTGAGAAATACGCTGATAATCAGCAGGATCACCATCGCCACTATTTAAAAATGGATCTACCCATTGAGAAAATAAATTCCCATTTTTAACTGATCTGATATCATTAGCTAAGCTTGCTTGAAATTCTAATTTTTGAAGTATTCCTGTTTGAGGAGCTCTGTAATCTAACTGAAAATATTGACCTTGTCTTTCATAAAAGTCAAAACCAAATTCAAATTCTCCTAATTTGGAATCTAAAGAATAATTATTAATAAAATAATACCCTATTCTTTTTTCATTCCCAAAACTTGTTCGTACTCCACTTCCACCTTCTATCTGCATAAAAACAGGAAGCCATAAAAAACTAGCTGGACCAGTAAGATATTCCAATCCAAATACAAGTGCTACCTTACCTTGTATATACCATATTTTTTTTACCTTTGCAGAAAAATGTGCAAATCGAACATCAGAAGTAGACAAGGATACATTTTCTATTACAAATCGTGAAGTACTTTGAATAGTAACTTTCTCAGCTCTATAAAACCAAGGTTTATCATCTAAATTCATCCCCAACCCTGAGCCTAATATAGAACGAACATTGTACATTACACCTCTTTCCATATCAGGCTGATAATTAAGGCTATCCGCAAGATATTTGGTTCCACTCATAGTAAATTCAACATTACCATAAGCTCCAACATTAATTACCGCAGAATCTTTCATCGTAACAATAAATTTTTCAGCTTTTAAAAAAAAACTATCAAAACGCACTCTTACATTTCCTAACATAACTACTTCGGATGTATCTGTACCATTAAATTCTTGAATACGAATATCATCTGCATTATCAAGAATAATAAAAACGCCTGCATCTTTAGTAGCTATTTGAGCTCTATCTGTAGGTACAAAAGGCGGTTTAACACGCAAAGCATCCGAAGGTAAATCTCTGTTATCAATGAGTTGTGAATAGACAAAAGAAGGAACATACACTAATATAAGAAAAAATACATAGCTTTTTTTCAAAAACAAAATTGAACCTTATTTGGATAAAATACTCAATCAGTATACTGTAAAAAATTAAAAGGAGCAAAAAAAACAACTTTGTGATTATTTTGTGTTTTTTGTAAAAATAACATATACTGGAGTAAGATATAGGCTTTAACGCTTTATCAATTCTCCAATAAGAATTGAGTAACAATATAAAATATTATTCTCATTTATCTTAAATATTATGGATTGTTATATGATAAAAAAAATATTATTAGTTTTCTTACTAATATTTATAAAAAAAAATTCTTATACACAGATTATCGAAAAATCTGCCACTTATTATGCATCAGGAGTCAATAGCCCTTGGATGATAGGAATAGATTATGATTTTGGATTTGGAAAAATATTTTCAATTAATATGCAGATCAGTGGTGGAATTAGTTCTCAAGTGAACAGAGCATCAAATTTTGGAGAAGTATTCTTAGGTGAATTACAGATAGGTCCTCGTTTGTATATGAATCCTATTGACACTTGGACTGGACTGTTTTTAAGTACGGTAATTCGTATTGGTATTTACAGTATTCCTATACGATCTCAAGACAATCCATTTACAGATACAAGCAGACTTATTATTGACCGAAGTACTATGCTTCAATACGGCTTAGGTATTTATTTCGGATACAAATGGAAAAGAAATTTGGTGACAGATATGTCAAATCTACCCTTTACAATGATTATCGAACCTTATTTAGGATGGAGTTTAGATTTTCTAAATCCTTTGGATTCGATTTTTACTCAACAAGGAAAAAATATTAATAGATTTTCTGTTGGTATAACATTTAAAATAGGCTTTTATACTCATAAAAAAAGTAAAGAAACATTAGAAAGAGAAGAAACAGAAAGAATAGAAAAAGAAGTTGCTGCTGAAAAAGAAGGCAAAGCTCAAGCAGCTAGTGCTGCCGCTGCTGCTAATTAACAATCTAAGAACGATAATTGATAGTAATCGATTTTTAAGAAGAGTATTTATGAAAAATTATATTTTAGTTTTATTGGCAGATAATGTAGAAGAAATTGAATTGATTGTGCCTATTGATTTGTGGCGAAGAGCAGGTTACACTGTGATAACAGCTTCTATTGATAATAAGATATCGATTAAAGGACAACATGGGATTATTATTTCAGCAGATATACAATTAGACCAAGTAAACACAGATAAATTTAATTATATTTTCATTCCTGGTGGTACTGGACATCAATTAATCAAAGAATCAGCCCTCGCTATGGATACCATCAAGCATTTTATTGATAAAAACAAAACTATTATAGCTATTTGTGCAGCACCAACAATACTCAGCCCTTGGCTTCAAAACAAAAAAGCTACCTGCTATCCATCATTGAAAAATCTTATTCCAAATTGGGTAGATCAAGCCGTCATTGAAGACAAACCTTTTATTACTAGTCAAGGTGCTGGTACAGCTCATCATTTAGCTTTTTATTTAATAAATAAAATCAGTGGTGAATCTGTTGTCCAAAGTTTAGTCAAAAAAACTATATTTTAACATATTAAATTATTACATATAATTTTGGAGATCTTATGTTCAAATTTATACTTACATTTGTATTCTTATCACTCTATGCTATAACTAATCTTTTTGCCATGAAGCCTAAAGCACCACCTATTCCAAAATCATTAGTCATTTTCAATTCAATAAAAACTGATACTAAGAAACAGATAATATACCACGAATCTGTTCCTATAATTGCAGAAAATTCTAATCAAAAATCATTAAGTATTCAATCTTTTTTTTCTTTTAACGAAATCACAGGAAATTCTTTTTTTCAAATGAAACTCTATTATGATAAACCATCTGCAGACTCTATATCTAATACGGTGTTTGAAGAACCATCCAAAAGTACGATAGAATATTTTGATCCATTCTCTATAGCTTTTATATTTAATAATAATAAAAAATTTATTCCTATCATTAAATCATCTACTTCACTAATAACTGATTCACAAGCGTCATGTATAGGAAGTATTTATCTCTTCCAGGATGATATATCTAATTTTAGATTTAATAGAGATAGTGGTAAACCTATCTTAAATGTCATCTTAAAAAACAATAAAGAAGAAGAAATTATATTATCTTTTTCTGATCAAGATATAATAATTTTAGCAGCTATATTAAATTTTTATAAAAATTTACATCAGTATTATACTAAATAGTAGGTATTCCTTTTTGAGGCACTGTATACCTATAGTTCAAGGCGTCTCCTGACCAAAAATTCTTATTTGTTATTATCAACACTTCATTTTGATGATTTTTATTACCATAATAGGGAGTTTCAACAATAATATTTTGGTTAGTTGATCGTGGCATTTTTATAATTTCATTGAATTCTTTAATAAAAATTTTTTTGGAACTACTTGATAAAAAATAACTTCTATTTTCCATAAAAATATACATTCCTCCTAATATTAGTGGAAATGATATACTAAACATTATTATGAATATTTTGACATGTTCTTGCCCAAAAAATATTTTCATTCTTAACAATATGATTTTCATAATACATCCTTACAAATTTACTTATAATTCTATAGACAAAAATATAATTTCATAATATAATAATAACATTATACCTATTATTTTATCGACAACTATTTCTATTTCCTAATGATCTGATCCAAATTTATTGACAATTGGAGGCATCATGATTGTTCAAATAAGCAATTTATCAAAAAAAATACCAGATGGTTCTTTTCAAAGAACTTTATTAGATGATATTAGTTTGACTATTCAAGAAAATGAGATTGTTGCTCTTGTAGGAACATCGGGTGCTGGTAAAACAGCTTTGTTACGCTCATTATCTTGTTTGGAAGTTGTACACACTGGTGAATATCTCTTTAACGGTTCTATACAAATAGTGAATTTACCTGAATCTGGATTAGCTAATATGAGAAGATTATATATGGGATTTATAGGATTTGAACCAGAATTCATTGAACACATGACTGTAAAAGAATGTTTAGATATGCCTCTTTCTGCTCTTTCTATATCATATAATGAGAGAAAAAATCGTGTTATTGATATTTTAGAGGTTATTGGACTTGTTTCCAAATTAAATACCCCTATTTCATCTCTACAATATTATGAAAGAATATATATTGCAGCAGCTCGAGCTTTTATAAAAAAACCTCTTCTTGTAGTTGCTGACAATCCATGTAAACAATTACATTCATCAGAAGCTCATGCGTTTTTAGAATTATTAACTACCCTTTCTAGAGAATACGGTGGAGCATTAGTTTATTCTACTTATGATCCTGCACATTTAAAAAAAGCTAATAAAATCATATATATGAAAGATGGTAAAATTATAAAAGCAACATCGTGATATTGATCGTATCAAAAAACTATGAAAAAAAATAAAATTATTATTCCTAAAAATACTTTTCGCTTATCATTTCAAACTAAATTCTTTGTATACAGTATATCAATTATTCTTATCTCTTTACTATTTATTACTTTTACTATTCTTGAAGGAATTTATTTTGATATCAAAAAAAATATTACTCAAAATTATAATTCTCATTTATCAGTATCAGCAGTCAATTATTCGCCTCATACAGCTCAAGATCTATCATCGTGGTGGATTACCCCCTCGGCTAATTTAGAGAATCCTCAGAATCAAACATCCCTTAGAGCAATAACAAAAAGATCTGTTATGTCTGCTGTTTATCAAACTTCAACTCAACAATTTCCTATTCAATTAACATTATTAGATAATAATGATAGTGGAATCTTTAATAATTTTATGTCTCCTACAACTACAGGTACTTTAATTCGAAAAAACAGCATACACATTGGTAAAAAACTTGCGCAAAGGCTCAATCTCAAAGATGGTGATACATTTCCAATGTACATCCCTAGTTTAAATTATACGGCGACAAATATCAAAGTATCCTATATTTATAACTCACCAGATCATTTTAATGATAACTACGGCGTATATCTAAATAGACAAACATTTCAAGAATCACTTGATTCCAAATTTCAAAAATATCATATTCGTTTTTACGCCTCTCCTTTTATATCTTTACTCGAGTCTGATATTACACCTATTATTTCAGAAAATCCTAAAAAATATGCAGATGATTTACTTAATTATCAATATTTACAACTAAATACTATTAAAAAAAATATCACTAAATGGAGCTATTTTTTTTATTTTTTATGTGGTATTTTGTTATTTCTAAGTATGCATCACCGATATTCTCTTATCGTTAAAGATGTAAATAGTTATACTTATAAAATAGGTTTTATACCTACTCTGCAGCCTCATTTCAAAATATTATTAAAAGTATTTTTTCAATTGATCACTATTAGTATTAGTGCTTGTATTGTATTATTTATTTTTATCAAGATAGATCCCTATATTTCTTCTATGTTATTTCTACAAGACAATCCTATTTTTCCAGAATTAAATTTACCCCTAACTTATCAATTTGATCCTAAAATACCCGATATTATTTTTCTAAATATTATTCCTATAGGAACATTAATAGGAATGATATCTTTCGGATTGATGATGTTTATTTATTCTATTCTGCCTAATTTTTCTGACTCACAAAACAAACCTAGTTATATTGCTATAGGATTTATTATTGTTGCTATTCTTGGATTTACAAGTGCAAATGGCTATCTCTATAATAGTTTTGCTGATCAAACCCGTCAAAAATATTGGACTCAATATTTTTTTGGTAAATATTCTCTTTATGAAAAAAATTACCTACATTATAATGCTCTAAGAGTATCACCACAAGACTTTATTATTCCTTCAGATTTACTTATAATGCTACAAGAAAATCCTATACAATACATGACTACTTTAGAAGTATTTGGAACAGCGTCTATACATTCTTCGTCAAATATAGAAGAGGATGAATTTGTAGAAAAAAAAATGAAAAAAAATGTCTCTATCAAAGCCTTACAAGGTAATCTTATGCAATTTTCAAACATTTTACTTCCCTTACTATCTAATCAGATAGTAATTGGCAAAGATGTTGCTGATTATTTTCTTAGTAATAAAATTCTTAATCTTAGTTTTGAAAAAGATTTTTATTTTAATAAAAATATCAATACAAGTTCAAATATGTCTTTAGACAACACCAACACAGATACAATTACTGATACCTTCAATATTACCAATAATCTTGTCAATGCAAGTTCAGATATGTCTTTAGATAACACTAATACAAATATTACTAATCAAATTTTTATCGTAGCACATATTGTTGATTTGCCTGTTGGAGATTTCAATAATACTATTTTTATCAACCAAACTAATTTAGCAGAAATATTAAAAATTAAGCCTAATAGTATTACCAAATTACAAAGTTCTGGATTAAAAAAAGTATTATCTCGCTATACTAATAACGATATTATACTAACGCCTATACAACAAAATATTCTACAATGGAAACAATTAACAAATCTAGTAATGACTAGCTATTTCATATCAGTATTATTACAAACTTTTATTTCTGCCATGTTAATTTTATCAGTCATATTATATTTAAATACTATTGATAAAAATCTTTTAATTAATTATTATATATGGGGAATTCCTTATGATCCTCTTAAAAAATATAGTTTAATTGCTATGGCTAGTTTTATTGTAGGAATTTTTGTGGCATGGTTATCTAAGCTACTTCTTGTTATTAGACCTAATTCTATTCCGGAATTTTTACAAATTTTAAGATTTACACCCAAGCAATTAGCTTTTTCTATTGATTGGGGTTCTACTTTCTTAATATCCATAGGAAGTATTTTTATTTTCACAATAGTATATTTTATATTTAATAAAATACTAAAAAACAATACAAAAAATATGATCAAATATCTTTTTAAAGATCAACATTCATAAATTACAGGAGTACTATATGTTATTTGTTAACATTTCTCAAGCACCTTTCATTATTGGATTAATTATAATCCTGTTAGGGGTTATTATCTTTACCATATACCGTCAACACAAATTAAGACTCTTCTTTTTTTCTAAAGAACAACAAAAAGTGATTCATAAAAGAAATTTCAAAGGAATCAAAACTACAAAAAATATTTGTTTAGCTATTATTACAGTATTACTTGGTGTTTCTTTGTTAGATCCTAGAGGAAGTTCTCTTTCTTCAGATTTACAATTAGAAGGAATAGATGTAATTTTAGTCTATGATATTTCTCGAAGTATGGATGCCACAGATGTTGCTCCTAGCCGTTTGTCATTCGCTAAAAATTTGGGAGAACAATTAATTGATTCTCTTGCAGGTAATCGTATGGCCCTTGTTGCTTATGCAGCTGAAGCTATTAGATTACTTCCTCTTACAACAGACTCCAGTAGTGTTGATTTGTTTGTAAGAGAATTATCAACTGATATGATCAGTTCACAAAGTACAGATATAGGAAAAGCATTAGATGAAGCACTCAAAAATTTTACTGAAGATACGCTTACTCACAAAGCGATTGTTCTTTTTAGTGATGGAGAAAATCTCGATGGAAATGTAAAAAATGCTATCGATACTATCAAACAACAAGGTATCTCTATTTTTATTATAGGTGTTGGCACAGAAGAAGGTGGCTCTATCCCTATAATCGATAAAAGAACAGGTCAAGAGACTTATATGAAAGATCTATTAGGAAAAAACATTATTACAAAATTAGATCCCAAATATCTTCAAAATCTTGCTACTCAAAGTAAAGGAGAATATGTCTATGGATCACGAACATCCATGACCAAAATAGAAAGCCTCATCAGTAATATAGAAAAAAATCCTTTTGGAAACAATACTATAAGTTATTTGGAACCTCAATTTCGTATATTTATATTACTAGCATTACTTGCCTTAATTTTGTATTTGTTTTTACCTGATAAAAAATGGTACAAACAATTATCATTACTAGTTGTATTTTTATTTTCAACAGTACCGAGTTATACCTTGACCAAAGAGAGACAAGCTTACAGCTCTTATCAAAATGGAGAATACTCTACAGCATTACGCTTTTTTCAACGCAGTCTTGTACAAAATCCACAAAATATAAAATCCAAATTTGGGGAAGCGTCTACATTATACAAATTAGAGCGTAATGACAGAGCTGAAAAATCATTTTTAGCTTTAACGAATAGCACAGATCTTCAAATAGCTCAAAAATCTACTTTTAACGCTGGAAATACCCAAGTTCAAAGAAAAGAATTTGACGAAGCTTTGGACTTATATAAAAAAGTAATGGCTGATAATCCTATTGATTCTCGACTATATAAAAAAGCATTAAACAATTATATTTATACTAGGGCATTACAACAACAGAAGCAACAGCAACAACAAGAGAATGATCAGAAAAATGATCAAGACCAATCTGGTGAAGGGCAGAAAGGAAAAGGACAAGACAGTAAAGAGCAAGACGGTGACAAAGGTGATCAACAAGATAAAGCAGAGCAAGGTAAGGGTGATGAGGGCAAAGCTGAAGAGGCAGACCAACAAGAGGCAGGAGCTAATGGCACTAATGACCAACAAGAAGGTGAAGGTCAAAACGCTCCTGCAAAAAGTGTCAGTCCTAGTGATATAGATAATCTTCTGGGGATTGCTCAAAAGTCAGAAAACGATAATTTTTCTAAACAACACAAACAGAAAAAAGGACTCTTACAACAAAATAAATACTAAAATAACTACAAACAAAAAAGCCACTCATGCTATGCTAGAGTGGCTTTTTTTGAATTATTATACAATTTATTCTATATAATTATTTCTCGTTTAAATAAAATCGAAAATATTTTGCTTGTTATAATACCACAAGCTAGTGATAATCCCAAAATACTAAAATAAGCAATAGGTAAGCTGAAATAATATGAATGAACATATTGTTTAATAATAGTTACTAGATTATCATTAAAAAGAGCATGCCATCCGTAAATTGATAAAGAATACTTAGCTATAAAAGATACACTCTTTTTAACAAGAATAGGAACCTTTTGTTCAGGGATAGCTTTTATTAATAAAAACAAACAAATTGTAGAACTAAGTGCAAAAATATTAAATGGATTTTCGTTTTTAGAAAATATAGTAGCAAAGACAGATAATTGCCATAAACAAAAAGTAATAAATATAGATCTTTTTGAATTTAAAGAAATATATTTATTTCCCAATCCATAGCCAACAAAAGCTAGTAATAAAAAATCATTAACAGTACCAAAAGTGTGATTGATATTAAAAGGCGATAATTTTATAGAAATTAGTAGTAATAATAAGGATATAGTTAAACCACTATATAGTAAAGCCTTTTTTTTGGAATCTAATATAGGTAAAGAAATAAAAGAAGACACAATAGATACAGAAAGAATAGAATAAAAATACCATAAATGCCCAGCACCTGTAGGATATTTTAATACATCTAGATAAGGATACGCTTTTTTTCCTGTTAGGTGCATCCATATATAATAAATAGTATAGTAATAGAGTAAGGGAATCACTATCTTTAATATTCTTTTAATAATATTTGATTTTGTGAATTCTTTTTTTTGGAATAAAAAATATCCACTGATTAATACAAACATAGTGATGACAGGTCTTGCTAACATAAACAAATATAAAAGTATAAAATTATCTTGATACGAAAAATGAAATAACAAGTGCAATAAAACCAAGAATAATACAGCGATACATCTATATAAATCAAAATTCCAATTTCTATTAACTTTATACATAAAAAAACCTCATAATTTACCATTACGACACTACTATAAGTAGTTTATGTATTGAATAAAAATTAATCAAATACAAAAAAGCCCACAACAGTCTGTATTGCTTATATCTTAATAAACAAAGTTTTAAACATTTCTATCTAATACCGTACCATCAAAATATACAAACTGCTATGAGCAATTAATGTAAATTTACCAATGGTACGGTATTAGACAAGTGGGTACATTACTTTAAAATGAAAAAGAATTATCCATAGATAATCCAATGCTATTTTAAAAGCATAAGATAGAAAATAAACTATTTCTAGTTTATTAAGATATAAGCATATCTTAATAAACTAAATTAAACTTATTGTCAATAGGTATTTTGTTTTAGCTTGGTATTGCATTTTATTTATATAAATAGTATGATATAAAATGCTAACAGTGCTAGGAGAGCAGAATATGAGTTTTAATCCTGATACATTTAAATTACCTCTTTTACTACCTAGAATTACTAAATTTGATCTTGAAACAAAAGAGATTCTTAAAAAATGTGCAGAAGCCAATAGATATCTTGGAGAATTGAAAGGTGAATGTAAAAGTATTCCCAACACAGGCGTTTTGGTTAGAACACTAGCATTACGAGAAGCTCAGAAAAGCTCAGAAATTGAAAACATTTTTACAACACAAGAACAATTATATAAAGAAATTGTCAGTGATACTATTAAAAATCCAAATGATAAAGAAATTATTAATTATTTTGAAGCCATAACATACGGATTTACTAGTGTATTAAAAAAAAAAGTACTATCATTAAATGTAATTAAGAACATACAAGCTAAAGTTAAAGAAAACGATCAAGGTTTTAGAAAAAATACAGTAGAAATACAAAATGAAAAAGGTGAAACTATATATATCCCACCCACTGATATAATGTATATGCAAGAACTATTAACAGAGCTAGAAATATATACAAACACACCAGAAAAACACGATGTTCATACTCTTGTTAAAATGGCTATTATTCATTATCAGTTTGAAAGTATTCATCCATTTACTGACGGTAATGGGCGTGTCGGTCGTATGATTAATGTGTTGTATTTGATTCTTAACAATTTATTGTATACTCCTATATTGTATTTAAGTCGTTATATTGTTGAAACAAAGTCACAATACTATTCTGGATTACAAAATATTAGAGAAACTAAAGATACTAATAAAGAAGAAATGGCGTGGCAAACTTATATAAACTATATCTTAGATGGAGTTATACAAACAGCTAAAGATGATTTAGCAATGGTAAGAAGTATTAGTATTTTAATGATAAGAGCTAAAAAATTAATAAAAGAAGAGTGGCAATTAAAATTTTATAGCCATGAACTGATTAATCATCTTTTTGAACATCCATATACAAGAATCGAATATATGCAGAAAGCACTCAATATAAAAACTCGTAAGACAGCCTCAGAATACTTAAACACTTTAGTTGATAAAGGATTTTTAGTATTAGAAAAAAAGGGAAGGAGTAAATTTTATATAAACACCTCTTTTTGGGATTTACTCTGTAGTAAAAAGTAATATAAGCAAAAAAATCACTTTTCTATACATATTCAAAATGATATGTGTAAAAAAATCGCTTTTCTATACATATTCAAAATGATATGTGTAAAAAAATCACTTTTTTATACATATTTAGATTCAATGATAGAGAAAAAAAGAAAAATAACAAAATAAAGCCACCCTATAATAAGGGTGGCTTTATTTATTTATCATAGATTAATTTCTATAAAGTAGAAAGATCTATCATCCCTTCAAAGACTAGATCCGCCCCACCTTTCATTATCATCGTTCCATCATCTTTTTGAGAGATAAAGAGAGTTCCTCTTTCTAGTATTATTTCTACGATTTTACTAGGATCAAATTTGCCTAGATACATACCCAAGCCAGCTACAAAAGTCGCTCCTGTCCCACATGCCAGCGTATGCCCAGATCCTCTTTCCCACACTCTCATGATCGCTTGTGTTGACGAGATTATGTTCACAAATTCTACATTCACCCCTTCAGGGAAAAGAGATTTGTCTTGTTCAATCAAATTACCTATAGTACAAAAATCACAGCTGGTGACATCTTCTGACAAAAAACAAGTTGCATGTTTTGAGCCTATCCCACCCACATAAAAAAGTAATTCTTGATTATTATACAAATAAGTAAAAACAGAAATTCCTTCTATTTTGTGTTCATCGGGAGAACAAAAAGGAATATTTTTAGGATCAAAATCCAAACAACCCATCTCAACAAGAGCTGTATTCATTTTTTTATTTTGATCAAATTCCATCTGCACAGACAAAGACCGATTATTAGTTTGAATAAAAAGAGGATTCTTATTGATGATTTTCTTATCCCAAAGCAATTTAGCTAGTTCACGAATTCCATTACCACACATATCGCCTTCAGATCCATCGCGATTAAACATACGCATTCGACAATCACAAGTATCAGATGATTCAATGATAATAACCCCATCTCCACCTATACCAAAATTTCTATCCGACAATTTTGGCACATAAGGAATTATCTGTGTTACAAGAGAAGAATTTTTTAAGGCATTGAAAAAAATATAATCATTCCCCAATCCATTCATTTTTGTAAATGATACTTTCATACTAGCTGTTTCCTTTTTTTTAAGTATTGTAGCAAAGACGAGAAGATATTTTTCACAAGATCTTATAACAAAAATACTTATTCTATGATCTATTCAATTTTTACAGTACCAAACTATAAAGCCCCCTTTCGGAGGCTTTAATAATTTATTATTTAGAAAGAGAATTAAGCGTAGCGTTCCATTAATTTCATTTTACGAACTTTTTTCTCAATTTTACGCTGAACAACAGCTTTTTTACGCTTGCGTGTTTCGGATGGTTTTTCATAAAAACGGTGTTTTTTTTCCGCTGTTAAAATACCATCTTTTTCTACTTCTTTTTTAAATCTTTTGATAGCGCTTTCTACTGTTTCGCCTTCTCGTATTTCTACTAATAACATGTGTTCTCCTGGAATTTACAAATCAATGACCTGCTAGATTATGTCCTAGCTGTTCGCCTGCAATAATATGAAAATGAACATGATTGACTGTTTGTCCACCATGTTGACCATTATTATTTACAATACGATAACCTTGATTGTCAAGATTATTATCCTGTATAATGATTTTTATTGCTCTCAATAAATGAGCTAGAGTGTTGTCCTCTATATTGTGAAAGTGTTGACAACATTGCTTGGGAATTATAATAATATGAAACAGTGCAACAGGATGCATATCCTTAAAAGCAAGAACATATTCATCTTCATAAACCCTATCTGCTGGGATAATATTATCTACAATAGAACAAAAAATACAACTCATCGTCTACTCCTTTGTTCTTTTTTTAGGTAATTCCATCAGTGATTTTATGCATCACCTCCTTCACAAATCAATTTAATTCTACAACATTTATAGAGAAAAATCAAGTAAATCATTTAATTTTTTATAAAATAATTATTTTATAAATTTATTTGAATATAATCTTGACAAGAGATTAATTATATTTAATAATATATCATAATATTTATAATCACTTTTGGAGGAAGTTATATGTCTGTACAAGATGATCTAGATAAAAAACAATGGAAACTTTTAGATGATGATGATGATGATTTAGATAATAATAAAAAACCATGGAACAATAATGATAAAGAAGAGATTTGGACTGATAATGATGATGATGATGACGACGACTGGTTAGATTTTGATAAATAAAAAAAACATCTGGATAATCCAGATGTTTTTTGTTATATTATACTAAAATAATATTATTATTAACTTGTTCAAAAAAAATATTAATACAATCTATTAATCAAGTACTCTAATAAGTCATTCCATAATAGTTGATATTCTGATCGAATATTCATTTTTAGAATGATCCCTTCCGCAAATTTTTTATACGATAACAGATCATTATTAATTGATTCTTGTGCCCCAGAAGATATATATAATTCTTGTATTTTTGTTAGATTATCATCTTTACCGAACAATCCCTTTGATTGTGGACATCGTTTTAATAATTCCAAACGGCAAAGTGTTTTTTTGTTCTCTCTGATATCACCCCCCGTACTTTTACCTGTTTTATTTTCAGAGATATAGTTTAATTCATCGTCTTTAATTTGAAACAATAATCCAGCTAAACGACTAAATTCACTAATATGATTTTGATCTTCTATAGAAGCATTTGCCAAAATCATCCCAGATAAGAAAGGTAGGTAAAAAGTATAATTAGCTGTTTTATGTTGAATAATAGTATATATTTCTTCTTTAGATATCTCATTATCCTGAGACGCACGATAGATTTCAAAAGCTTGACCCAAGGCTGTTTTAGAAAGTTCTTTGGAAAAGAGTTGTACTAATTTAGAATGATGGTGAAGATAAGAAAACAAATGAAATAGTGTAATATCGCCTACACATATTGCTAATGATTGAGCTGTATGTTTAGTATTATGAGAAGAGTTTGCTAAAATTTTTTCATACATTTTATGCATTGAATCTTTGTTTCGACGAAAATCATCGTTATCCATAATATCATCATGGATCAATAAAGCTGTTTGTGCTAATTCTATAGCACTAGCTGTTTGAATAACAGATTTGTCTAGTTTTTTCCCAAAAGATTCTGCAGCAAAACAAACAAAACATGCTCTTAATAATTTGCCTCGAGAGGTATATTCACAAATATTATCTGCTATTTCTCGAGCATTGGGAAGTTCTAATAAAGCGATATCATTACATTGAGAGGAAATTTCTTTTAAAATACGAGGTTTTAAAGTATCTAAATATTTTTGTAATACCATACAAGCCTCTATATTTTTTCCAGATAATCTACAATTTCTTTTTCAATAAATAATGGTGTTGATGTAGAAGAAACCACTAATACTTTATTTATATTGTTCCATGACATTCCTTGTTGTTGAAGATGTATCAAATTTTGAATAAAAATAGTATTTTTTGATGCTTTTTTTAAGATAGCGTATAATTTTTTAGAATTAGAACTAGTAGGATCTCCTATAACTATAGTGAAATCAACATCTTTCTGTAATTGAATAGATTCTTGTTCTTTATTTTCAGTAATAGAACAAATTGTATCTTTTACAGTAATAGGTAGATGAGAAATATTTTGTTGTATCGTTGTACATAATTCTTCAAAAAATTCCCGTGAATGCGTAGTTTGAGAAATAATAAAAATACGCTGACACTCTTTAGGAATTACTTTATGATAGTCTTTGATAAAAAGATCCAACTCTATTTTGCTTTCTATTACTAGAAAACATTGAGCATAGCTAACTAAACCTTGAACCTCTGCATGATCAGCTTTGCCAGAAATAATTACAAAAGAATTATCATTGGCTGCTTTTTCTACATTTTTTTGTACTCTTTTTACAATAGGACAAGTCAAGTCCTTAAGAACAAATTTGTCAGCAAGTGTTTTTTCTTCATGACGAGAAATACCATGAGTACGAATAACCAAAGTATCTCCTTGAGACAAGCTATCTATAGCTACAGAACTAATATTATGTTGTTGAAGCATAGAGATATAATTTTGATTGTGTATCAACGGTCCATGTAAGTTGACTTTATTAGATGTTTCTTTTATTTTGAAAACACCATCTTCTGCTCTCTTAACTCCTGGACAAAAACCAGATGTTTTTGGTACAATAACAATCATTTTATTTCTCCAACAATAATTCTAATTTTATTAGTTCAATACCAGCTTTAGCACAGAATTCTTGAGAATATGAATTTGATTTATCATAAGGATTCAAATAAATGATTTTTTTAATTCCAGCAACAACACTTGATTTGATACAATTTTGACACGGTTGTAATGTTGTATATAGGACAGATTCATCGACAGATATACCTTCACGAGCAGCCCATAAAAGAGCATTCATCTCAGCATGAATAGTAGTGTTTTCGGAAAAAATATGATGTGCCTCTCTCTCCGTAGGATCTCCACAAAAATGATCTGAACAATCTTCAGGGAAACCAGAAGGAGTACCATTATAGCCATGAGAAATGATTCTATCATTCTTTACAATAACAGCTCCTACTTGAAAATAAGTGCATTTCGATGCTTTAGCAGTCACTAAAGCGTGTTCCATAAAGTATTGATCTCTATTATACATTTGCTAACCCTTCATTGATAACATGATATTAAAATATAAAAAAAAGAGAACTATATAGCTCTCTTATGTTGTATTGGGTAATAACGGATTCGAACCATTGACCCCCTGCATGTCGAGCAGGTGCTCTAACCAACTGAGCTAATCACCCTTTTTTAATTAATAGAAATAATTATAACATATCACTAAAAAAAAATCAATTAAAATAGTAAGTTTATTTAAGATTACCTATAATATATCCGAAATATTTAAATACTTAAAGTGTCTTAATAACAATTTGTAGTTATGCATAACTAAATAAAATCATACTACAATTAGTCATCATTATATTTTTATATAAAACTATTGATTATTATATAAAAAAAATGTATAATAACTTATATTTTAGTATATTTTTTTCTATTTTATTAATAGAAAATTTGATTATAGTAAATTAAAAATAAAATTATATAGTATTTTAGATGGAGGTCTTATTATGTCAAAGAAATTTACCAACCCATTACTAATGATAATAACAATCATTTTACTAAGTGCCTGTAAAACAGTAGATAAATCTGTAGAAAAGATGGTATTCCAACGCCAGTCAGCACCCATTAAACAAAGTGATCCTCACAAAAACTCATTTATTAGAGATATACAGGGTACTTATGAAATGATAGATGGTAAAACATTTACAGTAGATGGATCTGGATTTTTCAAATTAGGTGAAACTGAATTTTTCTTACAAGAAGTTCTTAATGGATCACAAGCTGTGTACGCATCTGCAGAGCCTTCTATAAATAGTAGAAAGAAAGTCTACACTTATCATGGAATTGTAAATACAGGAAAAAGACTCTTAAGCGTTGCTCATAAAGCACCTTCTGATAATACCCGTCTTCTTACAAAAAAAGACACAGAATATGCATGGGAAGTAAATACATTCCAAGCCGAAAATATCAATTGGGAATCTGGATTTTCAACACCATTTGCAACAAAAGTAGATCTAAAAAGATAATTTTTTTTTATTAAACTTATATTATATACAAGATAAGGCTATAACTATCTATTTAGTTATAGCCTTATTGATATCTAACTCTTAATCATTTTTTTTTAAGGATACTTTGTTATGACTATTTCTCGTATTATCATATTATGTATAGCGCTCCTACCAATTTTTACTTACAGTATATCCCTTCCATTAACAATTAATAATTGGGGGAAAGTCCAAGCATTTAATTGGAATGGTATAACTCCGCTAGCACTAGATATCAAAATAGGGAAATATTACGAATTAGCAATTATTCTTCCTAATAAAAAAAAGATATCTCTAAAAAAAGATATCTCTAAAAATATGGAAAATGAAAATCAATATATTTTTTATCTCGAAGATACTTCTATTTTAAATTCTATTAATAATTTTAATCTTCAAATTATTAATACAAAAAAATCATGGCCTCTAAATTCTTCTATCACTAAAATCACTAAAAAAACTTCTCCACCAAAACTATCTCTAATTTCTGCATCTGACTCTGTAGAACATGGGGGGGCAGGATTAGTAGTAATAGAAAGTGAAAAATATAACAATTTAAGTACGCTAGCATTTCTAGATGAAAATAATATTGCTTTTTATCCTCAAACATTTCAAAAAGATGGTTTCTATACTATTTTATTTGCTTGGTACACAGATCATTCAACTAAATGGACTAATCAATACATATTAGCAATGGATAAAGCTGGTAATACCAATACATTGATATTATCTAAAGTAACTCCTCGAAGTAGAAAATATAAACAAAGTGTTATTAATTTACCAAAAGATTATGCCAAACAAAAAGCAAAAGAACTAGAATTATCCAAAGAACAAGCTGCAAAACTTGAAGGTAATATAACAGAAATTAATAAAATTCTAGCACAACAACGAACTTTTGAACGTTGGAATAAAACTAGAACATCTTTTTCAGAAAATGCTAAAAAAATTATTAAAAAACCTCTCATATTTTCAAAACCAGCTCTTCCAATGAGTAATGCTATCACTACTGCTACTTATGGGGATCAACGTAAATATTTTTATCAAAAAAAACAAGTCCGTACTTCTGTACATCGAGGACTCGATTATGCTTCTTATAAAAACACACCTATATACGCTTTGCTCGATGGAACTATTATATATGCCGATTGGTATAGTGGAAATGGGAAATCTGTTATTATTGATCATGGATTAAATACCTATTCTCTTTATGCTCATAATTCAAAAATATTAGTCACAGAAGGGCAAAAAGTTAAGGCTGGTACTCAGATATCTATCAGTGGCACAACGGGTCAATCTACAGGAGATCATTTGCATCTATCTATATTTATTCAAGGGATGTTCGTTGAGCCTAAAGAATGGATTACAGCAAATTCTATCGATAAAATTTTTCATAAACCTCTAAAAGAAGCTAGCGAGTATATCAAAAATATTACTAATTAATTTTATAAATATCATAATTATAACAAAAAAAAGATCTCTCTATAAATAGGGAGATCTTTTTTAATGACTAATTTATAAAATATCTTTTTGTGTAAAAGGTTTTAAAGATGCTTTTTGTATTGGTAAAGAAGGATTTACCGCATCAAATATAAGTACATGTTCTGATAAATCTTGAGATAATTTATACCCTGTTAAAGCAAATTTTGTTGCTTCAATGTCAGTTTTTTGTTTGAATTCTTCAAGTACAGATTCGTAATATGATTTGGTAGCAAACTGTGATTTGAATTTGGATTGAATTGATTGTAATGTTTTGAAATCTACTTTAAAAGATCCATGTTGTGCTAATTCTTTTTTCCAAAACACTACTTTTTCGGAAGATCCTCGGGCTGCTTCAAATAACATTCTATCTAAGGAAATTTCTAATTTCTCATAAGCTACGAGATCATTGATTTTAAATTCTCCTTTATCAAGAAAATTGTGAACCATTCTATGTTCTGTAGAAATAGCATAAATATTTTTAATAGGGAATTTAGATTTTGACAAATAATAAGCAGCTAATACATATTCCATATTATCAGCAGGAATCACTAAACTCACTATATCATTATAAAAGCGTTGTCTTTTTTCTTCTGTAGCATGCAAGGCTTCTATCATCGTCGCTATATGACCTACAATACGAAAAATATTTTTCTGATCACAATACAAACTTTGTTGTTTTAATAACTGTTCCTTAAGAGTTTTATCTGTTGTATCAATAGAAAAAATATTAGTATTTTCTGTTTCAAGGGGCGTACCATTTGTATTATCTAAAGGGATCAGAATATTTTTTTTTTCTAAAGAAAAAGCTTGTTGAAACGCAATTCCTGTATCATCTCCATTAGCTAAAAAATATAAATTTTTATTCATTTCTTCAGGAAGAAAATTTTCAAATAATCCTGCCAGTAATAATTCCGCTAATAATGATAAGTGATTTTTTGGACGCCATACAGAACAATTAGTAGAAATACTATGCAAAGTCCCAATATTATTAGAAATAATAGGTAATACATCTTTTAATTTTGGATGTTGATCTGTATAAGCAGCTACAACCTCATGCAGACGAAGTGCATAGTCTCTTTCCATAACAATTTCAGGATCAATAAGAGGCACTCTATCGGGAGTGTATGCTAATTTCCCATTTAAAACTCCCATAAAAGTTCTAAATCCTTCAGCTCCATAGATAGATAAATAACGCATAAGATCTCCTAAAATAAATACAATATATTATTACAGATAAAACATTTAAAATCAAGATAAAAAAATAATTTGTTATAATATTTTATGAACATATCTAATAAAATTGTCTAAAAATAACATAAAAAATGTATTGACAAAAAAGCAATATTAGTTATATAATATTACAACATATATCATTTATATGAGGTTATAAAAATACTATGGGCATTATATTTTTAATTAACCAATTTTAGAAAAACAATAACATTACTGTCAAATTATGGAGAACTTATGAACCAATTAACGACAGGATCTTCAATACTAATGATTATTGTTGCATTAATAGGAATTTTATCCGGTTATCTCATTCGATTAATTATCGCTCAACTTTCAAGCAAATCTGTAGAACAACAAACTAAAAGATTACTTGAAGATACAGAAAAAAATGCTGAATCACGTAAAAGAGAAATTATCTTAGAAGCAAAAGATAAAGTTTTTGAAGAACGAAAACAATTCGATAAAGAATCCCGTGAACGAAATAATGAAATCCAACAAATGCAACGCAGATTAGTACAAAAAGAAGACTCCTTAGAGAAAAAATTCGATATAATCGAAAAAAGAGAGAAGACTCTTAGTGAAAAAGAAGAAGATAATAAAAATCTTCAAAAAGAATTAGTAGATGCAAAACAAGAACATTTACACGCTTTAGAAAAAGTTGCTGAGTTATCTGCCCATGAAGCAAAGCAACAAATTATCAGTAAAATAGTTGATGAAGCCAAACAAGAAGCCGTGCCTTTAGTTCAAAAAATTGAAGAAGAAGCTAGAGAAGAAGCTGATCAAAAATCAAAAGCAATCCTAATTACAAGCTTAGAAAGAAATGCTGTAGAAATTGCTACAGAAAAATTTATCACAACAGTAAATCTTCCAAGTGATGATATGAAAGGGCGTATTATTGGTCGTGAAGGTAGAAATATTAGATCATTTGAATCCATCACAGGGGTAGACTTAATTATTGATGATACTCCTGAAATCGTGGTTATTTCTTCTTTTGACCCATATAGAAGAGAAATCGCTCGTATTGCTTTAGAAAAACTTGTTCAAGATGGTCGTATTCACCCAACAAGGATTGAAGAAGTTGTAAACAAAATTCAAAACGATATTAATTTAGAAATTGTAGAAGCTGGTAAACAAGCTTGTCAAGAACTAAAACTAAATTTACCAAGAGGACTTTATCCTTACATTGGTAGACTTAAATATAGAACAAGCTATGGACAGAATGTTTATAAACATTCTATAGAAGTTGCAAATATTGGCGGTATGATTGCAGGTGAATTAAATATTGATATAGAATCTGCAAAAATAGCATGTTTATTACATGATATTGGTAAAACTATCAAATCTACTGGAGAAGGTGGTCATGCTATCTTGGGTGCTGAAGTAGCACGCAAGTTTGGATTAAGTGATAGAATTGTCAACGCAATTGCTTGTCACCATGGCGAAGAAGAATGTAAACATATAGAAGGTTCTATTGTAATGCTTTGTGATGCTTTATCTGCTGCAAGACCTGGAGCAAGAAGAGAATCATTCGATGATTATATCAAGCGTTTACAACAACTTGAAGAATTATCACTTTCTTGTGAAGGTGTTGAAAAAGCCTTTGCTATTCAAGCAGGGCGTGAAGTTCGTGTATTTGTAACGCCTGAAAAAGTTACTGATGAGCAAGCTTATCTTATTGCCAGAGATATTGCTAAAAAAATTGAAGATACTATGCAATATCCTGGTCAGATAAAAGTAACACTTATTCGAGAAATGCGTGTTACAGAATATGCAAAATAATTTAATTCGAAAAATAAAAAAGGTGATATTATAAATGCAATTAAAATATGTATACAACCATCCTTACAAGTTTATAATATTATTTATTTTAATATTTTTTTCTTTTTTAAGTTTTCAAGGAATGTATTTTTCACATTGGGGAGACGCAGAAATATATTTGAATATTTCTCAAGTATTATTTAATAATAATACTTTATATAAAGATGCTGTAGATACCAAACATATAGGATTTTTATTATTTTATTATTTTTTATATTTTCCTTATGCCTTTTTTTTTGATACTGTACAGTATTTTCCTATATTGCATGGATTTTCATTGAGTATTTTATACTTTGGAATCGGAGCGTTAAGCTACAAAATAACAAATTCACTATATGATAAAAAATTAAGTTTATTAACAAGTATTTCTATATTGTGTGTTATTTTTGGAAATCAACATTCTCTATTTATCAATCAACCTCAAGTTGCTATATTGTTTGTTTTCATTTTTTTATTATATTTACACAAAACTTTTATAAAACAAAGTTATTTTAATTATTTTGTATACGGTGTATTATTAGCTTTAGCTTTTACTATTAGTCATATTTTAATACCTCTTGTTTTAATAATTCCGTTTTTAGTATTACAAAAAGATATCTTGATTAATAAAAATATTTTCACGGCTTTTTACAAATGTACTATCGCTGCATTAGGATTTTTATGTATCATCAGTATTTTTATTATTTATTTATACTCCCAAAATGCATTAAATGACTGGCTTTACTGGAATACTATTTATCCTTTAACGGTTTATACAAAAACAACTCAATTTACTATGTTAAATGGGTTGATATCATTTGATTCTTCAAATGATATTTTAAAAATGATATTGATATTTTTATCATTTTTTGGGATTGGTAATAATTTTAAATTTCCTCTTAGTTATTCAATAGTAACACACTATTTTTTTATTATTTCTTGTGTAGTTAGTTTCATAATATTTATTTATAGAAAATATATCATAAAACAAAATTTTAATCTTTCATCTATAGAATACACATTAATGTTTTTTGGATTTCTTTCTATTATTTCTCGATTTTTAATTTCAAGAGTATCTGGATCTGATTCTTATAATATCTATCTTTTGCCTTTTATTATTTGTTATTTTCCTTTGTTTTATCAATTTTTTCCTTTATTCAAAAAAGTAATGAGTTATGGAATAGTATTAGTTTTATTTATCAATTTAACATACATTCCTTTTAGATATTTTTTATATCCCTCAAAAATAACTATCCCAAATTATATGAAACAACTAACTATCTTAAATCCTAATAAAAAACCAACGGTAATTAATTATCCGTGGCACACTAGTTTATATTCTACACAATGGAAACCATTATTTTATGCTCATATTGTTGTAGATAACTATAATTTTTATGAAAAAGTAATACATTTACAACCAGAAATATTTTTTTATTCTTCAACACAAAAAATTATTAATCCTAATAATTTTCTTCCTTTTATAGAAAAAAATTATCAACAAGTTCTAGAAAATACTTATATTAGAAAAGATATGGTATCTTCATGGAATTTACCCCAATAAATTTTTTTTAATACATAAGAGGAATTTATGTCTCATTTCTCAAATCCAGAAAATTATTCTCTTAAACAATCTGCTAGTCATATAAAACAACTCCCATCTAACTCTAATTATTTTATTTTAAAAAAAGCTAAAGGTGTTTATCTTTATGATATCGATGAAAATAAGTACACTGATTTTAATTTGAATAATGGTACTATTTTTACAGAACATTCTCCAAAAAGACTAACAAAATTTATTAAAAATGTTTTATCTTCAGGATTAAATAATTGTGGATTTTATCATAAATTCACTTTCAAAGCTCAAAAATATTGGCAAAAAATTACTAATTTAAATCATATAGGATTTCACAC
Source organism: Spirochaetota bacterium (assembly GCA_030154445.1). Lineage (NCBI taxonomy): Bacteria > Pseudomonadati > Spirochaetota > Spirochaetota bacterium. Next base: position 29,563 of record JAGUQW010000001.1, read on the forward strand.
TTCTTTTGTAGAAATGATACTTTCTGTTATTAATACGCTCAAGATGAGCAACAAAATATGTATTGGATATACTACAAAAGCATTATATCATCAATTAACACCATTAGCACATCTTATTTTGTTAAAAAAAATAGATCCTTTTCAAGAAATAAAAGATATTGATATATTATTAATAGAAGAATTTAATGATGACCTAGTAACTACTCAAATAAATAATATATCTATCCCTATTATAAAAATACACAGTCGTTTTTTATTTCGTACTCCAAACATCAAAAAAGAAAACTTCTTTGAATCAGACTATCTCCATTTTATTACTACTACACCTTTTGGTGGAAAAAGCATAGGAGTTCTTGCCAGTAATATACCTATTGATTATGCTCCATCTTCTTTTGATGATGGTATTTTGTACCTTGAAGGGGCTAAATTATTCGTTTCTCTTTCCTTATCTCATACTCTCAAATTTTCACATCCTCAATTTAAATGCTATCAAGGATTTGCTAAAAGTCATATCCATTTAGATAATCAATTTTTTTTAAAACATGGAATTTATATACAAGATAATATATTATATTTTTCACCTTATCATACACAACACGATTTTAGAAGACTCTATCAAGTTTTGAATAAATATTTTATTACATTTTCAATCGATAACCTTGACCAAAAATAGTTTCCAAATATTTAGGATTTCGACTATCATCATTAAACATTTTTCTTAATGCTACAATATTAGTATCAATCACCCGATCCGTAACTACTTTAGATTCAGATATCCATATTCTATCTAACAAAATTATTCGAGAAACAACTTGTCCTCTATATTCCAACAATAATTTCAAAATTGATAATTGTTTTCTAGTAAGTCTGTATGTTCTATTATATTTACAATATGTTTCATCTATTAATGACAAAACTCCTTCAGCAACAATAATATTTGTATTATTATTTTCTAAACTATATTTTTTGGAACTCAATACTAAAAGCCACTGCCATAATTGATGATAATAGTATTCCAAAATATTACTTTCTGAAATTTTTAATATAAAAAATAATTCTTGTGTTATTATAACATCATCCATAGCTGTAATATCATCTACAATTATTACGCATATAGTATTAGGAAATTCTAATTTAATATTTTTGATAATTTCTTGATAATTTTTATAATGTTGGGAAATCAAAAATACAGTAAAGAAATTTATTGTCGAAACAGGGTTTATTAAGGAAGAAAAAGATAAATGAAAATAATATTGTTTTGCTATTTTTTCTATTTTTTTCACATCAAGATAGGCACAACCTACAGCTAATGCATGAAATTCTAAATTCATCATATTTAATTTAATTTTCATTATTTTGACCTTTCTATTGATTTTAATTCAAAAATAATTCTTAAAGCATCTAAAGGAGTTAATGAATTTGGATCTATACTAGAAATAAATTCAAACATCTTATCTTTTTGAATAGTATAAATATCATCTTTACTAAATAAATTATTATCATCATCTGTTTTAGTTTGTTTTGTATTAAAAAATGTTCCTTGCTCTAATTGTAACAAAATATCTGTTGATCTTCGAATTACATTAGGATCAATTCCTGCCATTTCAGCAACATGTATTCCATAGCTTTTAGATGCTTTTCCTTCTATAACTTTTCTTAAAAAGATAGGTTTTCCTTTATTTTCTTTAATAGCCATACATAAATTTTTCACACAATTAAAACGAGCAATTTCCGTCAATTCATGATAATGAGTAGAAAACAACACCTTTCCTTGTTTATGTGGGTGTAAAAGTAAATGTTCTAATATTGCCCATGCCAAAGACAAACCGTCTAGTGTAGAAGTTCCTCTACCAAGTTCATCCATAATCACTAAACTTCTAGGAGAAATTTTATCAATAATCATTGCAGCTTCTTGCATTTCAACAAAAAAAGTAGAACGACCAGCGCCGAGATCATCCGAAGCTCCAATTCTTGTAAAAATTTGGTCTACAATTCCCATTGTTGCCGATTCGACGGGTAAATAACTTCCTATTTGAGCCATCACAGCAAACAGTGCGTTCTGCCTTAAGTATGTAGATTTTCCAGCCATATTAGGCCCTGTAACAATAGATATTCTAGAATTTTTATTAATATTTGTATCATTAGCAACAAATGTTTCTTTTACCAATAATTTTTCGATAACAGGATGTCTTCCTTCTTTTATATCCCAATCAAAAGCATCGTTCAAAATTGGTTTACAATATCTATTATTTTTAGCTACAATAGCTAACGAACTTCTCAAATCTACCTCTGTAATAAATTCACTCAAAGGAATCAATTTAGCATAATAAATTTGCATACTAGCTACAAAATTTTCATATATCTCTCTTTCTAAACGAAGAACAGCTTCTCTTGCTTTTGATATTTTTTTTTCAAACTCATCTAAAACAGGAATAGAAAAACGCTCTGCATTTACAAGGCTTTGTTTACGAATATAATGCTCTGGAGCATTTTTTGATGCAACTTTAGATATCTCTATATAGTATCCAAATATCTTATTGAAAGATATTTTTAGTGTGTTGATCCCTGTATTGATTCTTTCTTCTGCTTGCAATTGAATAAGATATTTGTTACCATTTTCAAGAATATCTTTATAAGAATCTAATTCTATATTAACACCAGATCTTATCACATGACCATCTATCAAATTAGAACATTCTGGATTAATCATAGAATAAATCAGAAAACAAAAATCCTCTAAAGGTGTTAGTGTAGCCATATAATCATTAAAAGGTACTGCTGATTTTAGAAAATTTTTCACCTTTTCTGATCTTTCTATTGTATCCACAAGTGCCAAACACTCTCTTGGAAGAATTTTACCCGTTATCAAACGAGCACTTAATCGTTCCAAATCACTCATTCCTTTTAAAATATCTTGAATAGATCCACAACCCCCAGCAAGATTCATAAAATATTCTGTGCGAGCTTGTTGTCGCAAAATATCAGATAATTGTGCCGAAGGTGCTACTAACAATCGTCTTAATTTTCGAGCAGCAGGCATTGTTTTTGATTTGTTTAATATAGAAAATAATGTTCCCTTCATAGAAAAATCTTTAGCATTATAAACAATTTCCAAATGTTTAAGCGTATCTTCATTCATAAACATAGTATCCATTGTTTTAAATTGTATAGGAGTACGCAAGTGTTTTATACTATCTTCTGCAAAATGATTTTCTTCCAAATAAGTAAAAAGTCCTTTTAAGCTTAATAGTTGAGAATCAGAAAAATCCATCGGATTAATATTATTAGCTTTTATATAAAGTTTAAAAAGATTGTTTTCAAGAAAATAATCTTTTACTAATACTCGAAGTGTTTCTTGATGTGTTTTTAATTCTTCTTTTATAGAAAAATTATAGAAAAATTCATGCATACACAGTGTTTCTACAGGCATATAACGCATCAGTTCATCTGATAAAAAGGCCACAGGATTCATCTCTTGAGAAGATCGTATAATAATATCACCTGTAGAAATATCAGCAAAAACAATAGATAATTCTTGATCGGTATAAACTACTATAGCTAGAAATGAATTTACAGATCTATCAAGCAAAGGATTTTCAGACCAAGTTCCTTTAGTTAATATAGAAACTACATCTCTTTTGACAATACCTTTTGCTTGAGATATATCTTCAACTTGTTCACAAATAGCTACTTTACAACCAGATTCTACTAATTTGTAAGCATATTGTTCTAAAGAATGGTAAGGGAATCCACACATTGGTCTATCACTTCTTTTTGTAAGAGCAATATTAAGAATTTTAGCTGTTTCTAATGCATCTTCATTAAAAACTTCATAAAAATCTCCTAAACGAAATAACAGAATTTTATCCATATGATTTTTTTTAATTGAGTCATATTGTGATTCCATAGGTGTTTTTTTAGACATGTAAACCTCATTGAAATAATATCTTTTAGTATATATTTTTTATAAAAAATTATCTATCAAAAAATCCCAATATATATTGGGATTTTTTGATTTTAAAATTATTTTAGATTAATTGTCTTGATATTCTATAACTTCATATTGTTCAAACATTTGAATATCTGTGTATCCCAGCTGATATAATTCTTGTGATATCTTTTCTGCCTTTTTTTTATCTTTAATTGATCTGATTTCAAGAAAATAAAGTTCTTCTTTATAATAAATTCCAATAGCTACATCTAATTGAAGTTCATTAATATCTCTAAGAATAATATTAGCAACAGATAAATCCTTCACTTGAGCGATACGAATAACAAAACCTTTATTTTCTGAAAAACCATATTGTCCCGCAACTCCTGCTGATTGTTCAGCAAATTTTGCTACTTGGTATTCTAAACGGGCTATTTCAGGTGAAACATATTGAATTTGAGGTTCTTCTATAGCACTAGCATAAATAGGCTCTAAAATAAAATCAATTTGAACATCATCTTCTGTAGAAGGTGGAATTATTGATACTACTGTTTCTACTGGAGCAACTTCTACAAGAGTAGCTGTATTAGTGTAAATATTAGTCAAAAAATGCTCTATAAAATTGGTTACTATATTAAGCCCGCCATTTGGCATATTAATTAAATTTGTTATAACTTTTTCTACTATATTTGTAATTACATTAGTTTTATCAAAAGCTCTGTTAATTCTATTTGTTACTACTAATTCTGCTATATTTGTAATTACATTAGT
>JAGUQW010000003.1 GCA_030154445.1 Spirochaetota bacterium
AGTATTATCAATAGTATCGTTGATAATAATATCGTCAACAGTGACTTCGTCTAGGATCTCAGTATTATCAATAGTATCGTTGATAATAATATCGTCAACAGTGACTTCGTCTAGGATCTCAGTATTATCAATAGTATCGTTAGTAGGCACTGTTAAATAGGACTGTTTTATAAAATCTGAAAAATTAACTATTTGATCTAAATTATTATTATTATCAGTAATTTTTACTATAGGTGATACTGGTTCATCTTCAAAAAAATCTATAAATAAAGGGTCTACATTATCATCTTCTATATACTCAGAAATAATATCTGTAGGTGCTAGAAATGATGTGTGTTGAAAATCATGAGATTGTGATAGAGAGGGTGCTTGAGTTACTTCTTCTTTATCCAAAGAAGGAACATCTTTTAGAATTTTAGAAACTTCTTTATCAAAATCTGCAAATATTTTATCCAAATCATTATGAAATTCTGGAGTCTTTGAGTTTTTTGGGCTAGAAAAATTAATGTTATCTATAGATAGGGGTGAAAAATCATCATCTACTAAGATTGGCTTTATTTCAAAAGGATCATTTTGTTCTAGAGTAGCTAAGGTATGTTGTTTAAGAAATTCGAATTTGGTTGATTGAAACTCATTATTATCAAGAGAAAAAACTTCTACTTGTATTTGATGTGGATCTGACATATATGACTCCATTTTTATCCTGAAATATTAATATTACTGGTATTTTTAGCATTAGTATTCTCTTTTGCTAGAAGATCATCCCAACCATTTTTTAGATTAGTTATAAGAGTAATGCTTTCTTTTATAGGAGCTGTGTTTTTTTGAATATTAGCTTCAACTAATAAACGATGTATATATATGTATAATCCAGAGAGATCTTCTGCAATACTACCTGCTTTAAAATCTAAAGACGATAATAATTCACTTATAATATTTTGAGTTTTAATGATATTATTATTTGCAGATTCAATATTTTTATTTTCAATTGCTTCGATTGCTAAGTGAGCAAATTTTATTGCTCCAGAATATAGCATTACTATAAGCTTTAATTGACTAGCAGTTTCGATATCATTTGTTTTATAAGTTTCATATCCATACATAAAAAAATCTCCTCAGATTAATCTATAATATTTATCGGTTGCATATTATACTTGGTTGAGAGCTTTCAAGATAAAATTTAAGGCACTTATCATACTTTGAGGATTAGCCTTGTTTTGATTTACTATATCAAAAGCTGTTCCATGATCTGGAGAAGTACGAATAAATGGTAATCCTAAGGTAACATTTACCCCATCATTAAAATGAAGTAATTTGAAAGGAATTAAAGCTTGATCATGATAGCAAGCTATCAACATAGTATATTTATTATTTTCAGCATCTTGAAAAATAGTATCAGAAGAATAAGGTCCAGAGATAGGGTATTTAAGAGCTAATTCCTTAATAATAGGTGTGAAGATAGTAAGCTCTGTATCTCCTATGATACCATTTTCACTTGCGTGAGGATTCAAACCACATACTGCAATTTCACCTTTAAGATATTTTTGATTAAATTCAATAGCTAATTTGAATATATGGTAACACCTTTCTTTTGTAATATAACTAAAAACATCTTTAAGAGGAATATGAGAACTCAATAAAATAACAGACCATTTAGGACTCCAAAATAACATCTCTGATTGACAATTAAAAGCTTGACCTAAATACTCTGTATGTCCCACAAAGTTGGTTATACCACTTAAGTAAATAGCTTCTTTAGAAATAGGAGCTGTCAATAGTCCATGGTAGTACTTTGATTTAATCAGTTCAATAGCTCGATCTAGGCTTTTAATGGCAACTCGTCCTGCATGAGGACTAATAATACCATATTCAGGAATATAATCATCTTTTATAGGATAAAAAGTAATATTATTATACTTACTAGCATATAAGTTCCAAATATGTTCTAAACCAATAATAGAGATATTTTTGTGTTTATCTATAGATAAGTTATCCAAACATTTTAAAGTTATTTCAAGACCAATACCATTAGGATCACCTAAAGTTATTAAAATACGCTTAGAAGACATAAATTATTCATTAAAAGAATCAATAATAATTTGTGATATATCATTATTATCACTATTACTAATAAGACAATGTCCATCCCAAATCACACCATTTTGAATAATAAGTTCTGGTGTAGAAATATTACCTAATATTTTAGCTGTAGGAAGTAACATTGTACGAGTTGTAGAATTAATATTACCTAATACAGTACCTTCAATAACGATAGAATGGCTTTTAATTTGAGATTTTACTTTTCCTGTTTTACCAATAGTTATATGTTCTATATTAAGTTCTTCTCCACTGAAAGTTCCATCAATGCGTAGAGCTCCAGAAAGTGTCAAACTTCCTTCAAAAATAGAATTTTCACCAATGATATTCTCTGTATTTTTTATACGATGAGGCATAGAGCTCTCCTAGATATTTTCTTGTAAATTAAATATATAAATTGTTTATGATTTTTTATCTAAAAATAAATGATCAAAAAGATCTTTATTTTTTATATTCAAATATTGTAAAGCTTCTGAAATAAAAATATTACACTCATCTAAAGCAATACTAAGTGGCAAGCCATAAATTGATATATCTTTATCTGTAGATGTAATAGTTTGAAGAAAATCTTCATTTGAAAAATTAGGATCATTAGTTATTATATCTATATAATTTTGTATATTTACAAAAAATGAATAAATGTTTTTAATTAATTGTACATATTCTTTTTTAATTAATTGTTCATGCTGATTAGAATTTGATGAAATAGTAAGAAAATCAATATAGCTATGAAAAATATGTAAAATATCTTGATATTGTGTATAAAAATTTTCTCTAAGATAATTACTTTTAGATGCTGATATTAGAATTTTTTGAGTAAATATAGTTTGATAATTATCATTAATATACTCGAGTATAGAATATAAAATATTAATAAAATCCAAATCTATATAATGTACATTATTGGAAATAATATATTTTATAGGAATTTCAGATAATAAAATAAAATCACTAAATTCTACAGGAATATTATTTTCTATAGTAGTTGTATAGGTTAAAATATGAGCACGAGTAATACCTATAGTTTCAAGATCTTGCCAAGTCAAACTATTATGCTCTAATTTGTTTATTATTTCTTGAATAATACAAATATTTTTATTAATCTCTAATAATCTTTCAGGATTTTTATTACTCTGATGAGCTAAAGTGAATTTTTTCTTTAAAATTTGTAATTTAGATAATATAGTAGATTTATGAGTATTTATTTGATGCATATTAAGTTACTCCTATAATTAATTATCTTTTTTTAGTATCTGTTGCTAATTCTTGCATAAATTTAGATGGGCTATATGCTTCTATATTAATTTGACGAGAATCATTATTTTGTAAGGTTCCAGAACTTTGAGTTGATGTTATATCCAAATTAGTATCGCCAATTTTTATTTTTACACCTGGCATAAATGCTTTGGAAGCAGATATAGATGCTGTTCCTCTTAATTCATGTAAATCATCTTTAGTCTTTTCAAGTAATACTAAAGTCTTATCTCTTTGATTTTTTAAACTAGAAATATTTTTTTGTACATTCTTTGCTTTAGGAGAATTCTCTACTAACATAGTTAATTGAGTAGATACGTCTTCTATTTGAGATTCTAAAGATATTATAGATTGATTCAAACTTTTAATTTTATTTAATGCAGTTTGAGAATAACCTACTTCAATTTTAGTATCAATATACGATTCTGCTCCTATTATTGTAGCAACAATTTCATGTTGAGCTTTAATATCTCCACCAGCAATAATAGATTTTTTATCGCCTGTAACATAAACTCCTTTATCCCCAATAACTTTACTATGTAGTAATGCCTTAGTCACAATGAGATTACCGCCAACAAAAACTGTTGTTCTTTCAATAAAACGAGCAAATAAATTACCCTTACAGGTTATTTTAGCTTCATCTTTTCCTTGAATACCTTGGTGTGCTACAATATCACCTTCTGCTTGCATAATACACTTTCCAATATGTCCATAAACCTCTATATTACCACCAGATATAACACTGAAACCATCGTCAATATTACCTTTGATGATGATATTACCAAGAAAATCAATATTACCAACACTCAAATCTACATTAGATGAAATTTCTAATGCTGGATCAACACAAATTTGCTTATTTTTTAGATAGACTTGACCTGTTTTATCAGCAAGAACTTCTAGGTTATTTGGTGACAAATAAACATTAGATCCAAGATTCCATTCAACTGGAGTTCCATCAATTTTTGGTAATTCACTGCCTGTAACAGTATATCCAACCTGCCCTTGTGTTGCAGGTATCATTGTTGCTAACACACTGTTTTTAGTAACATTATGAATAATATTTAGTTCTTTGAAATCAACACTACCATCAGATCTAACAGCATGTTTGAATACTTCACTTCCAGTTGGAAATGTATATTCAATATAAGCATTTGTACCATCTATAGAAGAAACACCTTGAGCAATTACAATAGGGATATTATATAATTCATTATCAAGAGCTTCTGTTATATATTTATTATTAATTCCAAAAATAACATCTTGTTTTTTTAATGCGTGAAGAATTTCATCTACTTCTGGAATTCTACCATTATCTATAGGTTTAGAAAAACTTAACATAGCTTCCATTTTATCTTTAGAAACAGTAATATAAAATTCAGAGTCATTATTTAATGATCTTACAAAAGGTGCTACAATAACAGGTTTAAAAGTTATTAGAGCTTTCACTATTAATTCATCATTAACAGAGGTGTAACCACGATTAGCTAATGCTTGTAAAATATTTTCTTTTGTAAGAGATCGTCCTACTCCCTCAGGTTTAAATACTTGCAAAAACAAACCCTTTTTTTTCATCAACAAACGAAAAGATCCATCTTTATTTTGAGCTAAATCATTATATTGATTATAATCAATATTGACTACAAATAAATGTCTGAATTCTTTTTTTACAGAAAAAATATAGCTACATGGAGTTTTAATAAAACCAAACAAAGAATTTTTACCTTGAACAACAAGAGAAAAAGATAGGTATTCTTTAGGAGTGTTGAAAATATCAATAGCTTTTTTGATAGCTTCTTTTTCAGAAAAAGCAAGAATTTCTATTTCTGAATCTATTGATTGTTTATAAAGATCTTGAGCTCCTGTAAGAAGTTCAGACCATTGATCTCTCTCTATTAATTGTTGTAATCGTTCCATAAAATCCTCATATATAAGACATATACTATCGTTGGTATGATGAGTTTATCTTAAGCTCTTGTCTATACTTATTAACAGTTCGTCTTGCTATTTTTATTCCTTTTTTATATAGAATATCAGTAATCATTGTGTCTGACAAAGGGGTAGTGTTGTTTTCATTTTCAATTATTTTTTTTATAATATTTTTAACGGTATAGGTATCAGCAATGCCTATTTTACGATTCCATAATATTGAGAAAGGAAAAATTTGTTCATTAAAAATAAAATATCTATCTTTTAAAGCTCTTGAAACGGTAGATATATGCCTTCCTGTAATTTTTGCAATATCTTTTAATTTGACTTCTTTATTATATTCGTCATTTTGATGATTTTTTTCAAGAAAAAAATCACTTCTCGCTAATATAAGTGCTTCTGCATGCCTTTGTAAAGATTCCATTCTTAAATGAAGTGCTTCTTTGATAGTATTAGCTTCTTTTAAGAATAATTTTAATTCTTTGATAGTATAGCTATTTTCTTGATAATCTTTTATTGATAAAGATGGCGTTAAAAAAGATGAAGGAGTTATTATAAGCTTATTATCTTGAACTGTAATTAGAAAATCTGGGTAAATAGGCTTAATATTGTTTTCAACTAAAGGACTTTTTGCTATTTTTTTAATATTTTGTAAGGCTTCTTGTAAAAGTATTTTATCAACATCTATGTGTTTTGCTAATTTATCTATTGTTATATTTTTATTAGAATATTTGGTTAACACTTCGGATACTCTATATTCTAAGCTATCTACAGTATAAAAATATCGCGTCATAAATAATAAATACTCAGCACTATCTAAAGATGCCAATCCTAAATAGGAGCTATTCATTATGAGTAGTCTTATTTTTTCTACTCTTTCTACATCAAAATTAATACCTTGACATAATTTTTGAGAAGATGTAATTAAAAATCCATTAGGAGATAAATTGCCAATTAAAAGATACAAAGCAGGGTAGTCAGATTCATCTAACTCTAATAGTAACTCTTCTCGAAGATTGTCAAATAGTTTTTTTTCTGTAGCTATAACATCTTCAAAAATATTAGATGTTTTTGTTGTAAAATGATCTTTCCACGGAATATAAATATTATCTACAGCTACTATTGGATTTTTGTCTGTTAATTCAGATAATAAAATATTAAGATTGACTTTATTCATTTTTAAAATAGATAAATTTAATGCCATTGTTTGAGAAAATATAGGGTTTTGTACCTGTTGAGTGTATAGCAAATAATACTCCATATAAACAAAATAAGATAAGTATTCTATAATATATCATATCTCTAAAAAAAATGCAAAATAAACATATAAAAAAACAACCCTTTGGTATAAGAGTTGTTTTTTTTTATTAAAATTATTTATCTGAGCTAGATGTTATATTTGAAATCATAGATTCTTGTTGTTTTATTTTTTCTTCAAAGGTGCTAATATTATCAATAAGTAATTGTACATTTATTTGATCTCTATCAATTTTAGAGCTATCTTTATACATTCTTTCATAAATGCCTAATAAGATATTATATTGTTTATTAATATCTAGAATATTTTTTTCTAGATCAAATATTTCTTGAATTAATACTTGTTCTGTTTCTATCATTTTAATAATTTGTTTGTTCTCAATACTGTTGTTTTTTTGCAAATAATTATATATTTTAGAAAGACTAGTATTATTTTTTCCAGAAGTATCACCAGGATTAAACTGAGATAAAGTAAGGGTATTATTTTGTTTTGAAATAGGAGTGAGTTGTTGTATAGTTTTTTTAGTTTGATCAATAGTATCTAACAAATTCTTGTTATTATTATTTTCAAATTGATCATCGATATTTATGATAATAGGGACATTGAATTGAGAGGTAACAACTCCATTTTGATAACCTTTCACATCTATTAATATATCGTAAGAATCACCTTTTTGTTCTTTCGGAGAGATACTCCAACTAATAGGCTTTTTATTTCTATAGCCAATTGCTGTAATTTTTTTAATGATAGGATCAAAAATATCTAGTGTTGGAGGGGCTTTTATTTCTAATGTTACTTCATCAAAAACTGCAACATTAGTATTTTGTAACCATAGATCTATAGATAAAGGAGTAGTTTTTTGACTAGTAAAAGAACTTGTTCGAACTTCTAATCCATTATTTCCAAAAACATCAATCAAAGTAGGCAGTCCAATCATAGTAGAAGCGATCCTAATAGAAGAATTTGGAGCAACAGATTGAGGATCAAAAAATAATACAACAGCATTATCTTTGTTATTAATTTTTGAATATTTTGAATATTTATATTCCCAAATATCACGGAGTGCCTGATCTATAGTAGTAAGATATATTCTACTAGGTTTAATGGGGTGTTGATTTTGTAAAAATCCTTTCAAGGATGATGAAGACAACTCACCGGTTTGATCAGATGTGAGCCAATATTCAGGTAATGATTCTAAAGTTGCCGTATATTCTGTATTGATAGTTTCATAATTAGGGAGAAAAAAAGCATTATTTTGATCATCTCCAAGAGTAGGATCTAAAATTAGCCTTGCAGCAACTTTTCTGGATTTTGTAGTATCTTTATTAATAATATCGTATGTTATTTGGACAGCATCGGGGAATAAAGTCTCAGTATTTGTAACAATAGCAATAGTCTGTATAATTTCTAAGCCACCAATAGCCCATCCATAAATAATAATATTATTCTGTATTACAGGAGGACTAATCCACCTACCATTTTCAGATCCAAAAACAACAGGCGTTTCATCAATAGATATTGTGGTAACATTTAAAGCATTTGTTGAAGAACCTAGAAATGGTGATAAGTTTTTATCATTAGGGGGAATAGGGGAAGTATATTTGAGAAAGGAATTAGGAAAAAATGAAGTCTCAATATTAATTGGAGTATCATTTTTAACAGCATCGTACACAATATATCTACCTGTTTTAATATCCATACTTATACTTATATATTGATTTGATATACTAACCCATTCTTTAGATTGGGTATAAATATGAGAATTTGACAATGTTAGAATAATAAAAAAGAATAGAAATCTGAATTTGTAGTTCATAAATTCTCCTAGTTATTTGTAATATAAAGATGTGTAAGTACTGTGTTATTTTTTAGTATTTATATTTTTTTCTTTAAGAGCTTTGACTCTTGTTTGGGCAACGGATTCTAATAAATTTAACTTTCTTTCTTTTAAATGTAATAGTTGTTCTTTTATCGTTAAAACTTGTTTCATTCTATCGACAAGTTCTTTTTCTTCCGTAATATTATCCATAATTTTACGACTACTATCAATATTATTTTGAATGCTTTGTTTCAAATTCTGAGATATAGGACTAGCACTAGGTGTCGTTTCTAACTTAGAAATCAAAATTCTAATATCATAAGCCATTCCTGAGTTAGGAAAATCTCTTAAAATTTGATGTAGTATTTGAAGAGCTGCGTTATAATTCTCAAGGCTTATGTACCCTTGAGCAATCCAATAAAGAGTATTGTCAGCATTTAAATCTTTAGTACCATAATTATAATTATAATCTTTTAATACATCTATTCCTTCTAATTCTTTATTATTTAAAATCAAACTTCTTCCTAATTTATAGAGAGCATAAGAATATTCTTCAATTTCTGCATATTCTTGTACTATTTGTTGATAATTAAAAGAAGCTTTATCATATTTTTTTTGAATAAAATAAATATCTCCTAAATAAAAATGTGCTTTTGCTTTGTAATAACGAGTTGTTCGCCAATCTTTATTCCTGAAAGGAAAAGCAATAATACTTCTAAAAGAAATCTCAGCTTGAGTTAATTCATTATTGTTTAGATATTGTAAACCTACAATATAAAGACGATTCAGTGTGTCAGAAGAATAAGCTGTATCATTATTAAGAGGATTACTGGTTTGAGTATTTAATGATACAGCTGTGAAAACAATAAAAAAGACAAATAAAATAAACCGTTTTGTCATATCTTGCCTCAACTTTTAAATTTTACTCTAATAACATCGGAAAGTTGATATTCATATCTAAAATTTTTAATAGATTAATTTTGATTTTATCCTTTGTATAATATATATTACAATTAAGATAAAACTTGATTATAATTTTTAAATACATTATAATATTATGATATATCTCTTAATTATAATAAGATTATATCGATAAGGAGTTCTAAGTGTTTAAAAAAATAATAAAAAAACCTTTTTTTGAAAAAAGAATAATTCAATTACAAACATTATTAGATATTAATACAGCATTTTTAACAGTAAATCCTGCAGATGTATATTATTTAACAGGTTGTACAGGTAGTAATAATCATCTTTTAATTTGTTCAGAAGTTGTTTATTTATTTACTGATGGACGATACTTAACCCAAATAGGAGAGCAAGCACAGATTTCACTTTCAGTAGAAGAAATTAGTGTAACTGTTTCTTTTGAATCAACTCTTAAAAAAATTTTAATTCAAGAAAATATCAAATATTTAAAATTTTCTCCAGATCATATGTCTTATCTTATTGGTAAATCTATGGTTTCAGCATTACCAAAAGAAACTCAAGCTATACAAGATCTTAGTTTATTTAATCTAAGGAGTATCAAAGATAATATTGAAATTGCAATAATCAAACAAAATTTACTGATCACACAAGCAGCTTTTATATATATTCAAAGTATTTTAAAGGCAGGATTGACAGAATTAGAAGTAGCAGCAGAATTAGAATTCTATTGTAAAAAGCAAGGTGCCGAAGGAATGGCATTTAGTACTATTATAGCTTCTGGTGAAAGATCTGCTTTACCTCATGGTATAGCAAGTAATAAAATTATTAATGATGGAGATTTGGTACAATTTGATTTTGGAATTGTTAAAGATCACTATTGTTCGGATTTCAGTCGTGTACTTCAAGTGGGAAATATTGATCCTAAATTAGCTGAAATTAGAGAAATTGTAGAAGATACTACAAGATTAGTAGAAGAAAATGCTTGTTGTGGAATGACTGGGAAAGAAATCGATGCGATTGCTCGAAATTATATAACACAGAAAGGTTATGGTGAATATTTTGGGCATGGATTAGGGCATTCTTTGGGGATAGAAGTACATGAAAATCCTAGATTAAATACAGTTTGGGATAAACCTATTCTTGAAAATATGGTTCTTACTATTGAACCTGGGATTTATTTGCCTGGATTGGGTGGAATTAGACTAGAAGATATTGTTGTAATGAGACAGGATAAATTTGAAGTGCTTACTGAATGTAAGTATGATTTTTAATGAAAAAAATATATAGATTTTTTCTTTTTCTTATTATTTTATTATTGATCTATGAAGGATTTAAATTTATTTACTTTTCAATAGCTTATATTAGTGAAACAGTAACAAAAAAATTCTATAAGTACACTTTAATTAATACTTATATGTCTTTTAAGGCTCGTATAGAGCACATCTTTACATATACTATACCTATATTTTCCTTATGTTCAGGTATATTTACAGGAATAATTTACACTACTTGGAAGTCTAAAATATCTGATGGTACTTTAGACTATATGTATTTTATTAAAATACAAAGTAGTAAGTATATAAAATTATTAATAAAATGGATTTTAATAATTTGTTTTTTACAATCAATAAATTATATGATTATTAATGCATACCAAATAAATATAGATTATTTATTTATGCTTCAAATATATCAGCAAGGGTTGATATATTTCTATATAATTGGTATACAAATATTTATGTTATCGATGACAACATATTTATTAATCATATATTCAACATATATACTTTTTATTATGATACATGTTATTATTAAACAGAAAAAAATAGAAGTGAGTAGAGAGAGTTATTAATGAAAAAAATATTTACATCTATTTTTTTAAATTCTTGGTCAAAAACATTTTTTTTTATATGTTTATGTGTACTATCTACATATTTTGTTATCAACAATTTTACAGAACAATTAACTAATATAGATAATTGGAAAAAAAAAGAAACTTGGATTATGTTATCTCTTATAATTCCAACATTGTTTCTATTGCCTAATTTTTTAAATACTTTTTTGTTTTTTAAGATAATTCAAATAGAAGATAACACCAAACAACAAAATATTTTATTAAAAAAACAAAACGCTTTATTACAACAAATATTAGAAAATAAAAAATAATAATATATAGTGAGAGGGTAGGATGAATTACGACGATATTAAAAAAGGAATGATTTTAAATTTTGAAAATCAATTATGGTATGTAACTTGGTGTCAACATCACAAGCCTGGTAAAGGTGGAGCTGTGATGAGAACAAAACTTAGAAATATTATTAAAGGGAATATACTTGATAGAGTGTTTCGTGGTGGTGATTCTGTAGAACAAGCTCGTGTTGATAATAGAGAAGCTCAGTATCTTTATAAAGAAGGCTCTGATTTTATTTTTATGGATCAAGAAACTTATGATCAATATTCAGTACCGAAGAATATTGTTAACGATATTATTTTGTATTTAAAAGAACAAGGTCTGGTTGATCTTAAAATTTATCAAGATGAAGTAATTGCTGTTGATATTCCAATGTTTGTGGAATTACAAATTACAGAAACAGATCCTGGTCTTAAGGGAGATACTGTTAGTGGTGGTTCAAAACCAGCAACTTTAGAAACTGGTGCAGTGGTACAAGTTCCTTTGTTTGTTAATGTTGGGGAAATAATTAAAGTTGATACAAGAGATGATCGTTATATTGAACGAGTAAAAGGATAAAAATTTAATCAAAAAAAATCTAAATAGTTATATTTAGATTTTTTTTGATTTTTTACTATATTTATCAAAAGAGGTTTTTAAATGAAAATTTTAACAATATTTTTGTCTGTAATACTGTTAGTATCTTGTAGTGATAGCTCTAAAGCAGAATCAATATACTATAATGGTACGATTATTACAATGAATGATGCTATGCCTATAGCACAATCCATAGCTGTAACTAAAGGTAAAATTTTGGCAGTGGGGTCTTTGGATGAAATTTATAATTATACAAATAAGCGTACTAAATTTGTTAATCTTAGTAACAAAACACTATTACCAGGTTTTATCGATCCTCATAGTCATATTTTTGGGATATCTATGCAATCTGTAGCTGCTAATTTATATCCTGCTCCAGACGGTGTTGTGAATAGTATTGATGATCTTTTATTAGAATTGAAAAAATATTATGAAACAAATCCTGATCTTTATAAAGAAATAGGATTTGTTATTGGTTTTGGTTATGATAATTCTCAATTAAAAGAACAAAGACATCCAACAAAATTTGATCTTGACAAATATTTTCCAGATATTCCAGCATATATTATGCATCAATCTGGGCATATAGGTGTTGCAAATAGCAAAGCTTTGGAATTTTTAGCAATAGATTCTAATACGGTAGATCCAATTGGAGGAGTTATTCAGAGGGTTATGAATACACAAGAACCAAATGGTATCTTAGATGAGAATATACATATAGATTCTTTTTATAAAATTGCTAAATTTTCTCCACTTTTTGCTGCAAAAATGTTTTTGAATGGTATTGATATAATGAAATCACTTGGATATACAACGGTTCAAGAGGGTAGATCTAGTGAAGATCAGATAGTTATTATGAAGTTATTAGGATTTTTAAGATTGTTACCTATAGATATTGTTGCTTATCCAGATATATTTAAAGCTCCTAAGGCTGTTATGACTGCTAGTAAAAAATATAAAGGACGCTTTCGTGTTGGAGGAATGAAAATTAGCTTGGATGGATCACCTCAAGGTAAGACTGCATGGCGAGATAGACCATATGTGATTCCACCTCATGGATACGATACTAATTATGTAGGATATCCTTCTGTTGAGCGAGATCTTGTTTTTGAAAAAATAGAAATGGCGTATGCAAGTAATATACAAGTTTTAGGACATGCTAATGGAGAAGCAGCTATTGATTTGTTTATAGATGCGGTAGCAAATGCTGACAAAAAATATGGCAATAAGGATCAAAGACCTGTATTAATACACGGTCAGTTCACAAGAAAAGATCAAATAAATAAAATCAAAAACTTAGGAATATTTCCTTCTTTATTTCCTTTACATACTTATTATTGGGGAGATTGGCATAGGGAACAAACTATAGGTAAGCCTAGGTATAATGATATTTCACCTACAAAATGGTTTGAAGATGCTGGTATGATGTTTACTTCACATCATGATGCCCCTATTGCTGTTCCAAATAATATGAGAGTATTATGGGCTACAGTAAATCGAATTTCAAGAACAGGTGAACAAATAGGTCCAGAACAAAGAGTATCTGTAATGACTGCACTCAAATCACTTACACTATGGAGTGCTTATCAACATTTTGAAGAGAATACAAAGGGATCTTTAGAAGTTGGTAAATTAGCAGATATGATCATACTATCAGATAATCCCTTGACAATAAATCCTATGGAAATTAATGATATTCAGATTATTTCTACTATAAAAAACGGTAATGTAATATTTCATAAAAAATAAATTTGACATTTTTTTTAATATATGTCATTATAAGATATATTAATTTTAAAGGAGGATATAAATGAAAAAAAGTTTATTTATATTACTTACTATCGTATTAGCAGGTTGTACTGTTACTAACGATAAAACCCAAGAATTGGGTGTTGATGGATTTCCTGTAACATCTGGATCCGGAATGAGTCTAGCTGCAGAATCTAGACTTATGACTCAGAATACTCAGAATGCACAAGGAGTCCTAGATAGATTTTTGGATCAAATGAGAGGTAGTGATCTTGTTACTACTACTCTTGAAACACCTATCGCTGTTCTATTCTTTACTCGTGGTGGACAGTATGGTTCTCAAACTTATGAAGGTCGTATAGAACTACACAATCCAACAGGCACAATGGAAGGCTTCCAATATATAACATCAGATCCTAAAGATTCTAGAGGCCGTCTTTCAGCACCTATAGTTTCATTTGTTGCTGACAAAGTGAAATTGGATTTTGGATCAATTGATGGTGATTTTTATTTTGGTGACGAACGTGGTGAGCCTTTAGTATTTTACATAGGTGATGATTTAACAGGTAGTAATCCAAAGGATTTCCTTGGATATAGAGCTAATTTAGATGGTGCTACAGTAACACCATCTACTGATGGTTCAGGAACACTTTATGTTTCAGGTGGTTATAGTAGTCCACTTATTATAGTTGCAGATAAAAAAGATAACTGGAACTTTTAATTCGTTTTCTCTAATTATAAAAAATTAATTAAATGACAAATAAAAAACACCCTATTTATAGGGTGTTTTTTATTTGAATTTATATTTAATCCCAGTTTCTAATTGAATAACAAATAAATTTTGTAAGTATTGATCTTTGACCCATGTTCCAATTTGAACTCTAGTATAAGGAATTAAATTAGGATACTTAGATGATATTTTTTCATACGCTATAGCGCCAAATACACCTGCCCTGAAAACACCAGAAATTGATTGTATATGTTGGATACTTGATGAAAAACCAAGTGTTAGTCCTAGATTAAGCATAGAATAGCCAAAAAGAAAATTATGACGCCATAGGATATCGTTTTTCTTAATAACAATAGAATCTCGTGAAAAATATTTATATTGAGCTTCTTTCATATTAGAACTATAAAAAAAGCTCATATAGGGAGTATACAAAAATACCAACGCTCCATTGCCAACTTTACCACCAAGAGTTAATGTTGGTGCAAACTCAATTTCTAAAATAGCAGTATTAATTTTATCACTAGTAATATTGTTAGGATTCAATCCTGTAAAACTGAGATATCCATGATTATAAGATCCATTAGGACCATCAACCAAAGATTCTCCTAAAAGATCTTTGTAATACCCAACTCTCATATTAAATTTTAATGGAAGAATAGGTTGCCAAACAACAAAAGCTGTAGCTTTTACAAAAGGAGCTAATCCAAGCTCTACACCTGTTTCTAAATAAGAATTTTGAAACATAATATTTTGTTTATCTCTTGATAATACTTTTCTGTAGTAGACTTTATTTCTATAGCAAACACCTGCAAAATTCCAAGCAACTCTAAATGCTGAATCTACATACCAACCTTGATCAAGTATAGAATTTTTTTGTTGGGCAAAACTACTATTCGTTATCCATAATAATATCAATAATAATTTAATCATTCTATTGATCCTCCTTAATGATATTTTACTAAAATAGTATACCTTATATTTCTTTAATAATCAATAAGATATGAAAAATTTACTAAAATAATTTAAAAGTGTTTTTTATCTCTTGATAGTTATTTTTTTGTATCTTATATATTTAAGCGAGAAACTAAGTATTAGTATGATATCAAATAAAGTTGACATTTTTTTTAAATCATGCTATTATAAGTAATATTCCTTTTAAAGGAGGATATGAATGAAAAATAATTTATTTATATTGCTTACTATCGTATTAGCAGGTTGTGCTGTTGTTCATAATATTGATAAGAAGGGTCAAGAGTCTAATGATGGATCTAGTTCAGAATTGAACCCAGTAGAAAAAGAAGAAGCTATACTAATAGCTAGTAATAATAAGAAAGCACAAGAAGTCCTAGACAAATTGATGAGTCAAATTAAAGTTGTAAATGGAAGAAAACAGATGGTTGTTCCATATTTTCAGCGTAGTGGTAATACAATAAGTATATACCTACATAATTCAACAAGTAAGATGGATAATTTTACATATGACTTATATACACTTAATATATTTGATAAAGTGCTTCCAAAACCTAAGATTACATTTTTTGCTGATAAAGTTAAATTGGACTTTGGTTTACTTCCTGATAACAGGTTCTTTAATAAACCTGGTGATGAGTTCGTCTTTTATGTAGGTGAAGATGTAACAGTTGCTAATCCAAACAATTTTCTTGGATACAGAGTTGATTTAGACGGAGCTACTATAGTAATATCTAATGATGGTAAAAACATTCTTAGTATAACTGGTGGTACTAGTTTACCACTTACTTGGGTAGTTTTGTGATTAAGTAAATAATTGGGATTCTAATTCACTCTCTAAATTATAAAAAATTAATAAAAAAATACCCTATAAAAGGGTATTTTTTTCTTGATAATTATTTTTTTTGTTTAGATATTTCAATATCATTTAATGTCATTCGTTTAACAAGTTCATTAAAGCTAGTCTGTGTAGGATTCCATTTGAGCTTTTTAATAGCTTTGGAAGGATCTCCCAATAATTGATCAACTTCAGTAGGACGAAAATATTTTGGATTAATATCAATCAATAAACGATTACTATTACTACAATATGCTTTTTCATCTATACCAGAACCTTCCCAACGGAGAGTTATACCAGCGACAGAAAAAGCTTTGGTACAAAATTCTCGAACACTATGTTTTTCTCCTGTTGCGAGAACAAAATCATCAGCTTGATCTAATTGAAGTATTTGATACATTCCTTCTGTATAATCAGGAGCATAGCCCCAATCTCGTTCAGCATCAATATTACCTAAAGAAATTTTGTCTGCAATTCCAGCAAGAATATCACCAATACCTATAGTTATTTTTCTAGTAACAAATGTTTCTCCACGGCGTTCGCTTTCATGATTGAATAGAATCCCATTAGAAATAAACATTCCATAAGATTCACGAAAATTTTTCGCAATCCAATAAGCATATAATTTGGCAACACCATAAGGAGAACGAGGATAGAAAGGAGTTGTTTCTGATTGTGGAACTTCTTGAACTTTACCATATAATTCTGAAGTAACAGCGTTATAAATTTTGATGTCTTTTTCTTTTTTGAGAGCACGAACTGCTTCTAATAAACGAAGAGTTCCCAAAGCTATACTATCTGCAGTGTATTCAGGCATTTCAAAAGATACTTGAACATGTGATTGTGCACCAAGATGATAAATTTCATTAGGTTGAATTTCATTAAGTATAAAGAAAATACTAGTAAAATCAGTAAGATCTCCATAATGTAGTTTGAAATTGCTTGATTGATGTTTTCGTAATTTTTCTATATATAGATGTTCAATTCTTTGAGTATTAAAACTTGAGGATCGTCTGATCATACCATGAACACTATATCCTTTATCTAATAATTGTTCTGCAAGGTAAGAGCCATCTTGTCCTGTAATACCTGTAATAAATGCTACTTTCATATGTTTATTCCTATTTTTATTTGGGATTATAATAACCTACAGCAACTTTTAAAAGTTGCAAAATAATTCTGAAATTACCCATCCAATTAATTTTAGTAGGAATAGGTCCTGAAGCTGGATAAACTCGGGATTGTGGGATTTCTATAATTTTGTATCCTAATTTTGGTACGCGTGATGCAATATACCATTGTAATTCCCATGTTTGAAAAATATTTCTGAAAATTTGTAATCGATCATCTGTTAACATCTTTACATTAAAGCCTCTATAGGCAGACATTGTTTCCGTATATTTAAATCCAGAAACAAAAGACAATAAAGGATTTGAAAAATATTTGATAGCTAATTCACGCATTTTTGGGGTATTTTCGTGATGACCACCTTTTAAAAATCGAGATCCTTGTACAAAATCATATCCTTGTTCTAAAAGTTTTATAAAATCAGGTATTTGTTCAACACTATCTTTATTGTTTCCATCTACAGTAATACAATATTGATAATCTTCATCAATAACTTTTGAGAATCCTACACGATAAGCATATCCTTGTCCTTTTGTAGAAATAGTTAATATCCCACGAATACCCATACTAGTTACAAATTTTTCATTTAAGGATCCGTCTGTAGTTTCACCATCAAGAAGAAAAATATCTACTTTAGAATTAATATTGTTGTCTTTAATACGTTGTAGTTCTTTTTGAATACGCTCTCCTTCATTCCATGTTGGAATAAGTAGAGCTATATGAGATTTTTTAGCAAAATATTCTTTGTATTCAAAAGAAGGTAATTCTTTAATCATGTTCTATCCTTTTTTATATCATATTAAATTTCGGTATTTTCTGAATTTTTAAATGAAACAGGTAATAAGAATAAAGCTAATAAACTAAGCCAATTTGCTATGGCAAAATAACGCCAATCTGTCGCTTGAGAAACAAAAAATAAAACTGCTAAATTCATAATCCATGGAAATAAGATAATAAGATTAATTATTTTTTTATAAAGGAAACAGTATACTCCATAAAATAAAAGTATAAGAGTTGTAAGCCATAATGGAATCAGAAAATATGATTTATCTCCTAAAGAATTCATTGTTATACTTGTTGGTGATACATGTGCATTCCACGATATACCGATAAAATTAAGTCTTGTTCGTAAATGAATAAAAGGACTTCCTATCCAAGTATAAAAATAGTAAGATAATAAAGTTTTATTATCTTTAGTAATATTATCAGCAATATTATAAAAATCTTTAGTGTTTTGCTCATTAGTATTTGCCCAAAACATTGCTGTCACATAATTATATTGAGCAGCCATCCATATATTTCTATCAACAGACTTGGTAAGTTTTAAAATTTCAGGATGTAAGGATTCTTCTTGTTTGTATAAATAAGCTGTATTTATTGGATTAAATACTAAACTCGATTTGTGTATAGTTAATGTTTGACTAAAAGATAATACATTAAATAACATTATATTCACAATCAAGATACAAGATAAACTGCTTAAAAAAGGAATAAAAAATATTTTCCAATTTTTATGTTGAATAGCATATATGAATAATAGCAGGAGTCCACAAAAAAGTATTCCTATACCATTGAAGCGTATCATCCCTACAAAACTCAAAATCATTCCTAACATGATAAGAAATATATTTTTTTTAGTATATTTAGAATTAATATAAAATTGTAAAAAAAGATATGCTAGTAATAGTATACCTTGAACATAATAAATATCTTTCCATAAGATAATCATAAACAAAGCATTAACAGGAATAATCTGAAATAATCCAAATACAATAAGAAGAATTTTTTTTGAGAAACCATATTGGTAAAAAAAAGTACACCAAAGACTATAAATTAAAGAAAAAGTTGTTACTTGAACAAGTGTTAAAAATCCTACTCCTATATTATAATCAGTACTAAAAATCGTAATAATAGACCATAACAATTTTATAAAAGAAGCATAGAGAATAGTGTGATGCGTATTAAAATCATTGTTTTGAACCATATATAAAACTTGATAAGAATCATTACTTAGAAAACCTGGGAAATATATAATCCAATAAATCAATCCTATTCCAAAAAACAAGCAAAAACTTTGCCAATAAAATAATTGTATATTATTTTGTACTGTATACTGTTTATTAGATTTTGTTTGAAGCCATTCTATAAGTAATATATAATTAAAAAATATCACTATACTTAGTAGTAAGTACAGTATAAATTCATAAGTTTTAAATTGCCACAAAATTCTTTCTGGTAAGAAAAATATACCACCAGTTAATGAAAAAGAAGTATAAAGAGATAGTAATAATACAAGCCAAAAATGAAGATGCTTTATGCTATATAATAATAATAATTTTTGTTTGTTTTTTATTAAATATGTTGAATAGGAAAGAAGAATTCCTAATAAAACACCAATAATTATTCCTAAATTTAACATTTGAATTTCCTAATAAATATATATATATAATATTATATATATATATTTATATTTGTCAATAGTTTTTGTATAGAATACTAATTTTATCATAATGTTGTTTTTTTATGATTTTATAAGTTATTATATTTAATACATTTATCTCAATTATTAAATAAATGAAAATAGAATCTTGACAAATAATACTAAAAACGATACAATATACTATATATCAAAATATTTTTAATTAAAAATAGATAATTTATAGAGGATTTAAATGAATAAAGATTCAAAAATTTATATTACAGGACATAGAGGATTAGCTGGGTCTGCTATTGTTCGTGAATTACAAAAACAAGGATACACAAATTTATTACTAAAAACTTCAAATGAAGTCAATCTTTTAGATGCTGTTGCAACTGATAAATTATTTGTTGATGAAAAACCTGAATATGTCTTTATGTGTGCTGGTACTGTTGGTGGTATTATTGCAAATAAAACCTATCCTGTAGAATTTACCCAAAATAATACTTTAATGGCTATTAATATTTTGTCTTCTGCTCATAAGCATCATGTCAAAAAACTTGTATATTTAGGAAGTTCTTGTATTTATCCTAAAGAGTCTATGCAACCAATTAAAGAAGAGTATCTATTAACAGGATCTCTAGAACCAACAAATGAAGGTTATGCTCTTGCTAAGATTATGGGTATTAAACTTTGTGAATATTATCGTAGAGAATATAATAAAGATTTTATTTCTGTAATGCCTTCAAATCTTTACGGTACTAATGATAATTATGATCCTGAAAATTCTCATGTAATTGCTGGTTTATTGTATCGTTTTCACGAAGCAAAAGAGCAAAATTTATCCGAAGTAATTGCTTGGGGTACAGGTACACCAAAACGAGAATTTATTTATACAGATGATTTCGCACGAGGAACAATTTTTGCGATGAAAAATTATTCAGATAACATACATCTTAATATAGGGTCTGGACAAGAAACTTCTATCAAAGAATTAACAGAATTAGTTGCTGAAACAATAGGTTTTACAGGAAAGATAATTTTTGATTCATCAAAACCTGATGGTACAATGCGTAAAATAATGGATAATACTAGAATACTAGCAATGGGATGGAAATCAGAAACAAGTCTTAAAGAAGGGTTAAAATTAGCTTATCAAGATTATCTTCTTGCTCTTAAAGAAAACAAAGTACATGTTAGAAAAGTTAAAATTTAAATCTAATACTCTATGATCACATATTTTTAAGTATTAGATATATTTTAAATATATCAAATTTTGAGAGGGTAAATATGTTTGAAAAATATATTAGTGTACCGATTATTCCTGTTGCTGTTGTAGAAACAGAAGAGGAAATTAGAAATATTGCAGAATGTGCATTAGAATTTTTGCCTGCATTAGAATTGACCATGAGAACAGAATATGCCTACAAAGCTTTAGAAATCTTAGCCAAACATTATCCTCAATTACCAAGAGCTGCAGCAACAGTATTGACCGTAGAACAAGCTGAGCGTATTATTAATTTAGGTACAAATATTATTATTAGTCCTGGTTTTCAACCATGTTTATTAGAACATGCCAAACAAAAAAATTATCATTATATTCCTGGAGCTGTCAGTCCTGCAGAAATTGAACAATGTCTTGCTTATGGACATAAATATATTAAATTTTTTCCAGCATCTGTTTTTGGGGGAACGAAATGGCTTCAAGCTGTTGCGCCTGTATATTCCCATATGGATGTTAAATTTATGCCTTTAGGTGGAATAAAATTAGAAAATGTACAAGAATATTTAAAAGAATCTAATGTGTTTGCTTGTGGAGGTTCATGGCTTTGTCCTCGAAATGTTCTTGAACAAAAAGACTGGAAAGAGTTACGTAGACGATTCCAAGAAGCACATAATTTATTAAAGGAGATCAAATAATGTCTTATATTGTTGGTTTTGGAGAAATTATGTTGCGTCTTTCTGCTCCTGGAAATGAAAGATTATTACAAAGTCCTATCTTAGAAACAGTAATAGGTGGTGGAGAAGCTAATGTTTGCGTATCTTGTTCAAGATTTGGTTTACCATCTCGCTATTTAACAGCATTGCCAAAAAATGCTTTGGGTGAAAAAACTGAAGAATTACTTAATGGTCAAAAAGTGGATACATCAGCTATAGCTTGGTGTGGAGAGCGTTTAGGGATTTATTTTGTAGAAAAAGGATCAAATCAAAGAGGATCAACTGTACTTTATGACAGAGCTAATTCATCTATTGCAGAAGCTAAAACAAGTGATTTTAATTGGAAAGATGCGTTTGATAATGCTCATTGGTTACATATTTCTGGTATTACACCTGCGTTAACTCAGAGTGCTGCAGATCTTACTTTAGAAGTCGTAAAGCAAGCTAAAAAATATGGTCTTAAAATTTCTTGTGATCTTAATTTTCGTAAAAAACTTTGGAATTATGGAAAAAAATCTTCAGAAATTATGCCTGAAATTGTAAAATATGTAGATGTTCTTATAGCAAATGAAGAAGATATTCAATTATCTTTAGGTATTCCTCTCAGTACAGATGTTACAAAAGGGCATCTAAAAGCAGAAGACTATATACCTTTATTAAAAACAGTAATGGAAAAATATCCTCACTTAGAAGGAATTGCTACAACATTAAGAGAAAGTATTAGTGCTAATCACAACGATTGGTCGGCTCTTTATTATGCTAAAGAAACATTATATGTTTCTAAAAAATATGAAATTACAGACATTGTAGATCGAGTTGGTGGTGGAGATTCTTTTGCGGCGGGATTAATCTCAGGCTTACATTTTTTTCCTGAATCTTTACAACAAAGTTTAGAATTTGCTGTAGCATCATCTTGTCTTAAACATACAATTCCTGGGGATTGGAATCTTATTTCTAAAAAAGAAGTTATGAATCTTATGAGTGGTGATGGTTCTGGTCGTGTACAACGATAATTTATAATACTATAAAATTTTAAAAACCTCAGTATATTATGTATTGAGGTTTTTTATTTGTCTAAAGCATAAAAATTTAAATAAAAAAATGCCCAGCAAGGATACTGAGCTTTTTATGGTAGTATTGAACTAACTACAATTATATGATAACATAATATATAAACTTTGTCAATCTTTTTTGTTTTTATTATTTAATGATAAATATTGAATTTTTATAAAATTATTGTTATAATATAAAAAGTTTTATTTTAGAGGTCTTATATTATGGGGATTCGTTATAGTCGATTAATTAATAATCATAATAATAGAGAAGTTGTACTTCTTAAAGGATATCCTTGTAAATACGGTAAATGTAAGTTCTGTAATTATATAGAAGATAATTCCACAAATGATGGCGTAATATCAAATATTAATAGTGCCGTATTATCAGAAATTACAGGAGAATTTCAAATTTTAGAAGTCTTAAATTCTGGATCTGTATTTGAAATACCACAATTTAGCTTAGATAAAATAAAAAAAATTGTCCAAGAGAAACAAATAAAGATCTTATATTTTGAAATTTATTATGGATATATCAAAAGAATAAATGAAATTAGAAATATGTATCCTAATCAAGAAATACGCTTTAAAATGGGTTTAGAGACTTTTGATAATGATTTTCGTAAACACACTTATGGAAAGAATTTTTCATTGACGCATGAAGATTATATAACATTAGGAAAAGAAATCTATTCTATTTGTCTTTTGGTCTGTACCAAAGGTCAAACAAAAGATATGATTACTAATGATATAGAACTAGGACTAAAATATTTTCAACACATTACCATTAATATCTTCGTAGATAATGGGACAGTCGTAAAGAGAGATAATGAGTTAGTTGAATGGTTTATTAGTAAATATTCTCATTTACAACAAGATCCCCGAATAGAATTATTAATAGATAACAAAGACCTCGGTGTTTTTGAACAATAAAATCTAACTAAAAAACACCCTAACATAAGTTAGGGTGTTTTTTTTATAACACAATATCAATAGCTTTACATAATATGGAGATAAGTTCATCAGAGCGTGTATCTATACTTTTATCTGACCATAGATTTTCTTTTGATAGAGTTGGGGTGAAAGCATATAAAACTTTCTCATATTCTTTTGATTTTTTATCAAAATCAGTCCCAACACTACTATTTTTAATACTATGAAGAATAGTAAGATTCCCAATCATATGTTTTTTATTATCAGAACATTGTATCCATTTTTTATCTGATGAATTTTGCGGTCCAATATGTTCAATAGTATCATTTTTTGTAAGAGCTTTGAATTTAAAAGCTTGTTCTTGGTTATCATGTTTTAAAATTTGTAAATTATGTAAAAAGTATAAAAGAGGTCGTCCCCATTTACAGTTATGATAAATATCTGATTCTTTGAGAATTGAGTGAAATTCATTCACTAACCTTTCTTCAGTATATTCACTATCAGATACAATTTTAGGTTTGATT
This sequence comes from Spirochaetota bacterium, assembly GCA_030154445.1. Classification (NCBI taxonomy): domain Bacteria; kingdom Pseudomonadati; phylum Spirochaetota; species Spirochaetota bacterium. The sequence continues at coordinate 24,332 of JAGUQW010000003.1, forward strand.
TTTAGGATATCCTCCACAGAATTTTTCTCATTAACAGCCTTAATTAAAGAAAAATCAAATGATTTTATTTTTTCAACTGTCCATCCATGAACTAGATGAATCCAATGCCATCTTGCAATAAACTTAGCAATTGTACAAATATCTTGGTTTGAATATTCTTGATATTTCATTGTTACTAACACAGGAATCCATGTGTAAGCATTTTTTCCTAAAACAAGAAGATGTCTTAAACACCAAATATAAGGATCATTCATATCCCATATATCTTGTAAACATTGTGTAAATTTCTCAAAATCTTGTAGTGCTAGCAATTTATCTTGTTTGAATGATCCCGTATTCCAAATCTCTTTAATATTCTCGTTATATGTTTTTTTAATAGATGATGGACGGTACATATTGATATAGTATCTAAAAATGGTTTCAAGCGAAATTTCAAGAAAATTTGCTTGTTTTTCTAATTTTTTCCATTTTGAGCTGAATTCATTATATGTAATAGGATCGTTTTTTAAATTAGCCATCGCTTCGGCTTTAATAATATCTGTTGAATCTAAATCTAGTCCTCTAGTATTTAATACAGAAAATATCTTGAGTGCAGCTTCTCTAGAATTAGTATCAACTTGTACAAACTCTAGATGATCAAAACAAAATTTAATAAAATCAACTAATTGAAAATTATCTCGAGCTTTAAAGTGATCATGATATTCTTTTTGTAGTTCTTTTTAATTTCCATACATATTGTATTATATCAGTAATATCAGATTGCATATCAACTGGAGATGCTGATTTTAAAATTTCTTGAAAAATTTTAGAGTCTTGATGATTGTTTTTTAATTTTTGAATTGGTTTTCCTAGCTCTTTTGTGGAAATATATTCATTAAAGTCATCTTTTAGGATTTCATTATGGTCTACACAAGCTTTCAGAAAAACCATAATAGTAGTTAACCTTTGTTGTCCATCAATAATAGAGAATCTATTTACTCGCCCTAGTCGTCCTTGGTCTACGATTTTTAGAATAATAGAGCCTATAAACACACTAGATTCTTCATCTTGATTTTGAAGATCTAGTAAAGTATCTATCCAAGCATCCCAATTAGGTTTGTCCCATACATAAGAACGTTGAAAATAAGGAACTTCATATACATCTTTTCCAGAAGATAAAATCTTTTTAACTCGTACTTTTTTTACTTCCACTATATAAACTTCAAAAAATATAATTCCCCAATTCTACGCTAATATTATATCATACAATATTTTAAAAAACAATCCTAAAATTATATATATTAAGGTTTTTTCATATTACACAAACTTTATAAATAAAGGTAAATACCTATTAAGTTGTTTTGAAATTTCATCAACTAAAGAATATTTATTACGAGAGAGACCCCATTCATATAAAAATCCTCGAAAAAAAACAATAAGCGTATTTGCTATTTCTTGTTCCGATTCTTGTACTAGTAATAAATCTTGTATCTTCAATTCTTTAATACACTTATAAACTTCTTGGTATAGATTTCTATCTTGGGAAAGAAGAAAATTATCATGAAGTATAATATTATGGATAAAAATTTCTAAAATAAGATCTGGCCCCAAAGATTCTGCAATATAACAAAATTCTAAAAAAATAAATACTATTTTTTCTTGAGAGTAAGCTAAGGTGTTTTCATTGATATTTTTTACAAATTGTTCTGAATATAAATCTAAAATTTTAACAATAATAGCTTGCTTATTGTCAAAATAATGATAGAAAGTACCTATAGAAATATCAGCTTGAACACAAATATCTTTAATGTGCAGTTTCTGAAAAGGTTTGATATTTATTAATTGTAAAGTTGATTGGATAATTTTTTGCTCTGTTTGTATCGCTTGTTCTTTTCTTGATAATTTTACCATACATTTTCCCTCTATCTAATAATTTTTATTATAATAAAAATATTGACAAATTGCAATAAACATAATAGAATACATTCATAGAATATATTTTATGAATATTAAAGGAGGTTAAAATGACCTATAATCATTTTCAAAAATTAACTTTATTACTTGTACTGACAACGATATCTTGTTCAAAAGATACAGGAAATATACAAAAAGAAGCGAGTGCTATTACTAAAAAAGTGAATTCTACATTGGCACAATATTTACCTTTTGAGAATACAGAAGATTTTGATGCTGCTCAAAAAGGATTTATTGCTAATTCTGAAGGAAATATGAGTTTTACTTTTATTTCCAATCAAACAGCACCGAGTACTGTAAATCCTTCTCTTTGGAGACAATCTCAACTAAATAACATCTCTGGATTATTTGAAGTTATTCCTGGTATTTATCAAGTTAGAGGATTTGATCTTGCTAATATTACTTTTATTAAAGGTAACACAGGTTGGATCGTTGTTGACCCTCTAACAACTACTGAATCTGCTCAAAAAGCTTTGGCTCTATTTAGGGCACATAAAGGAAAGGCTCCTATAACAGGTGTGATTTTTACCCATTCTCACATTGATCATTTTGGTGGGGTTAAAGGGATTCTTTCAGAAAAAGATATAAAAAATGGTGTGCCTATCGTTGCTCCTCAACATTTCTTTGAAGAAGCTGTATCCGAAAATCTTTTAGCTGGTAATGTTATGGGAAGAAGATCTTCTTATATGTACGGAAACCTACTTCCAAAAGATGAAAAAGGAAGTGTTGATGCAGGATTAAGTAAAGCAGTTGCTGTTGGAACAACAGCTCTTATAGAACCAACAAAAACTATTTCTAAAACTGGAGAAAAATATTCTATAGATGGTGTTGAGTTTGAATTTTTAATGGCTCAAAATACAGAAGCTCCTGCTGAGTTTATGTTCTATATGCCAAAATATAAAGCTGCTTCCAGTGCAGAAGTAATCAATCACACCTTGCATAATTTTTCTACCTTAAGAGGAGCAAAAACAAGAAACTCTTTATTATGGGCTGAAGCAATTCAGACTTCTAAAAAATTTTTAGCAAATAGAACTGATATCTTATTTGGATCTCACCATTGGCCAACTTGGGGACAAGACAAGATCAATACTTTTTTAACAAAACATGGAGACTTGTACAAATTTATCCATGATCAAACATTAAGACTTGCAAATATGGGATATACTTACCTAGAAATAGCAGAAGCTATTGTTCTTCCTGACAGCCTAGCAAAAGAGTTTTATAATAGAGGATATTATGGAACAATCAATCATAATTCAAAAGCTGTTTATGACTTTTATTTTGGTGCTTGGTGGGATGGAAATCCTGCTAATTTATATAAGTTACCTCCTGTTGATGTAGCTAATAAATATGTCAAATTCATGGGTGGAGAAGATAAAGCAATCACTATGGCTCATGACTCTTTCCAAAAAGGTGAATATAGATGGGTTGTTGAAGTTATGAATCATGTGATCTTTGCAAATCCAAATAATCAAAAAGCTAAAAATTTGAGTGCTGATGCTATGGAACAGTTAGCTTACCAATCTGAATCAGCGGTTTGGAGAGCTTATTTCTTAACAGGATCTTTAGAGTTAAGAAATGGTGTGCCAGTAGGGCATCCTACTCCTCAACTAGGTTCTCCTGATATGATTAAAGCTTTACCTTTTAGTACTTTCTTAGATTACTTGGCTGTTCGTTTGAATCCTGAAAAATCAATAGGTGTGAATTTATCAGTAGCTACTACCGTAGGTGTAAACAAATATACAATTATTATTGAAAATTCTGTGCTAAAATATCAAAAAGGATTACATTCTGATGCTGATTTATATGTGACTATGTCAAAGGATACCTTTGAACAATTACTTTTAAAACAAATAAGCCTTACTGATCTAGAAAGTAAAGGAGCTTCTGTTTCTGATAAAGAAAAATTCAACAAACTGATGGCTCTCTTTGACGATTTTGAATTTTGGTTTAATATTGTAACCCCTTAATAAATTTATTAATAAATAATGTCATACGATGCGATTATTATCACTAGAAATACAATTGAAATTTTTAAAAGGGAAATAGCTTCCAGAGTGGAGAACTCATAAATTAAGAAAATGTAAGACGCGTAGTTTTCAGAAACAATTTGAAATTCTAACTCAATAATATAACGATAAAAATAAAAGCCACCCTAATCGGTGGCTTTTATTTTGTATATTTATTTATATAAATTTTGTACCTATATCAATTAGTATTTCGTATAAAAATATATATATAAATAATACACCTCAACACAGGGGGGGATTTTAGTGTTGATAATATAGGATGTGGAAGAAAGTTTTAAATACTTTGAAATATCCAATAAAATTAGTCCAGTAGAGTTTTTTGATATTCTAATGTTTGTAGTGTATAATATTAAGATATTTTTATATAGGTGAGGATAGTATGATCGCTTTCATTTTATTAATTATGATTTTATTTTATTTTAGTAGTAGTAAGCAATTTTATCAATTTGAATCTCCTCACAAAAAGGGAGAAAAGGCTGAAAACGCTTTAGTATCTAGATTGTTACAATTAGGAATACAAGAAGAAGATATTTTCTATAATTTATATGTAGAAAAATCTAATGGTCAGTTTTCACAAATTGATTTAGTTATTTTAACAAAAGTTGGGGTAATTGTTATTGAAGTTAAAAACTATAGTGGTTGGATCTATGGAAATGGAAATCAACGACAGTGGACAAAAGTATTAGCCTATGGAAAAGAAAAGTATCGTTTCTACAATCCTATCATGCAAAATAAGAGTCATATTTTGGCATTAAGAAAAAAATTCAGACAATTCCAAAATGTACCTTTTTATTCACTCATTGTTTTTTATGGTAATTGCGAGTTAAAAGCTATCAATTTTATTCCTAAGGAAGTATTTATTGTAAAATCATCAAAAATATCAAATGTTATTAAGAATATTATAAATAATAATAAAGTGATTGAATTTAATAAAAAACAAGTAATTCAACTACTAAGACAATATATGGGAAATGGTGCAAATAAAGAAATTCAACATCAACATATTAAGAATATAAGGTTATTATTAGAGAAAAAATAATACCACTCAATAACCCAGAACAATTATCCAAACTAGTAAAACTATTTAAAGGGAAATATTGATTTAAGTATTACTTTTTTTTTATTTATGATATAATACATATTGTAATGAATAGGGTAATTTATTATTAAATAGGAGGTAGGTATGAAAAATGTTTATTTCAAACCGTTTGTTGGTAAAAATTACAAAAATAACATACAAAAAATAATGATGTTAGGAGAATCTCATTATTTATGGGAAGAAGATCAAACTCCCGAAAATAGCTATGAATGGGGACAAACATTAACGAATGATGTTATGAGTGGAGTACTTGAAGGTACACATAATAGCCAACAAACATTTAATAATTCTAAAGCTGTTATTACAGGGGATTATAAGAGTAATAATAAAGAATTTTGGAATAATATGATTTTTTATAACTATATACAAGGTTTCGTAGGAAATTCAGCTTTATATGGAGTCCATGATAAACACTATTTGAATGAAGAAATGGTTGAACAATCAAAAAAAGCACTATTTGAAATAATGAATGAATATACTCCCAATTTAGTAATTGTTTGGGGAAAAGATTGGAGAAAAATGCTTTCTTGGATGCCTGAAAATGATTGGAATTGGATTGATAAAGATCTTTTTCTATGGAAATATGATGAATATCCAAATGTATTATTTTGGAATATACAACATCCATCAACACCATTTTGTTATGATGAATATCATCAAAAATTTCAAAAAGTAAAATCTTATTTATAATCAAAATATCTGAAAATATAAAAAAATAGAATATTAGAAATAGTATTCTATTTTTTTTATTGTTAGTAATACCTTGAAAAAAATATAGATCAAAGTATTCTTAAATTTTTCCATAGTATTTTTCATAAGAAAATAGCTATTTTTCGCTTATCTCCACAACACAATGGTAACAAAAGCGAATATGAATGTTTACAAAGTAGGTTAGGGCAATCGACATTACGAATTATATACAAATAAATCCAACACTATAAAGTCTAATTTCTATAAAATCTCCTAATTAAGATTTTATCTGTTGTATCCACTCATCAATATTACTTTTGAATTCATTAAATTTATTTTTATCTTCTATGTGTATAGGTTAGATTTTCTGCCTCTTTAGCACTACTTTGAAATTTTAAATTTAATTAGCTTAAGAGAGTTTGTTTCTAATTAAAGAAATAATAACTTTCTGCCTTGTTTCGGGGCGTTTTTTGTCATGTAATTGCATAAGAATAGCTGTTTTTTGTGAGTTTGTTAAGCTATTAAATTTTTCTTGAAGATGATGAATTGTGAGCATCGTTTTAAGATCTGGAGGGATAATATGATTATAACAATCATCTAAAATTGTCCAAGAGCCATTTTGTTTTGCAAGATGAACCCTTTCATACCCATGTTCTGTCATTAATCCTTGTTGTGCCAATTTAGTAATGAGCTCTTTATTTATTTTGCTCCAAGTACTTTTATCTTTTCGTCGAGTAAATAATTGCTGATAATGAAAGTTATCGATCTTCTTTTTGGTGCTATCAATCCAACCAAAGCAAAGAGCTTCTTCGACGGCTTCTTGCCAAGAAATAGAGGGAATACCAGAGCTTTTTTTGTGGTAGATAAGATAAATACTAGTTTGAGATATTGAATTTTGTTCTAGCCAATCTCGCCAATCTTGACGAGAGTAGGGAGTAAATTCATTCATATTGACCTCGTAATTGTTATTTGGACATCTACGAAAATGTCCATGCGGACAGAAATTATATCTATATGATACTTTTCTAAAAAGAAAAGGAACGGATACTTGCCAAATTACGGAGTATAATAAAGAATAGCACTACTAAAAAATAGTGCTACTTGGATTCGTTATGTTAATTATTGAGCTTGAATGTTTTCCCAAATACGAGAATGAATTTCTAAAGTTTCATTCTCAAGAGCCTTGAGAACTTCTAAGCGTCCTAATTCTTCATAAGAAATAGGAGACTCTGTTGTAATATATTCTCGTGCAGGAATATTAAGAGATATAGATTGAAGATAGTTAATAATACGTGCATAAATTTCAGGTCGATGAATAAAATTAATAAACTTCATTGCGGCTTCTTTATTAGGAGCATCTTTCAATATAACAAGATTATCTACCCACATCATACCTCCTTTATTAGGAGTGACGAAAACAGTATTAGATAATTTTTCTTGACTAAGAGAGGGAATAATTGCTCCAGGATAACCATGAACAATATCAATTTCTTCATTAGCATAAGCAAGTGGATAGGAATCAGCATCAAAACGTAGAATATTTTGTTTCCAAGCATTTAGTAAATTTTCTACGTCTTGAAGTGCTTGTGTATTTGTTTCATCAACTTTGTATCCTAATATTAAAAACGCTGATCCCATTACTTCACGCATATCATTAAGTAAAGACATTTTACCTTTATAAGCAGAATTTGTAAAAATTTCATAACCTCGAATATCATTACTGACTTTTGTTTTATCATAGGCAATAAGAGTTGGCCCAAAAGTAAAGGGAATAATATATTCTCCTGTTGGATCTACAGAAATAATGCACTTTATAATATTTGAGTCAACATTTGTAACATTAGGTACTTTTGTTTTATCAATAACCGCAAGTAATTCTTCTTTCATCATGATTTCTGCATAGTCAAAGGACGGTGTTACAATATCATAGCTAGCTGGATTAACTTTTACTTTCACATAAGCTTCTTCATTGGATGCCATCGCGTCTTCAATGATTTTAATACCTGTTTCTTTCGTAAAATCATCATAGACATCTTGTGGGATGTTGCCTGTCCACATAAAAATTTTTAATGTTTCTTTAGAACTACCACAAGAAACAATTGAAAACACTAATAAAATTAATGATAATATATTTTTCATTAATACTCCTTCTTAGTTTTTAATCTATTACCGTTTGTAGAGTATTTTCCCATCAAATACCGTTAATATAACATGATTATTATGAATTTCATCTATCTCTTGTTCAAATATGTTCTTTTCTAAAACAATAAAATCAGCATATTTTCCTTTTTCAATACTACCTATTTTATCTTGCATAGATACTTGGTGTGCTGCATTAAGAGTATATCCTTTAATAAGATCTTCAAGAGATAATTTCTCACTTTCTTTTGGTAAGGATTCTTGTTTCTTTGGAAATTTCCTCGTGTGTCCTGCTTGTATATTATAAAATACATTCATTGCGAGTGTTCCTAATCCAGTAGGATAATCACTACCAAATGTTGTTAATACTCCCTTCTTAATTAAGGAATTAAAGGGATATAAATTTTGATAACGTTCATTCCCTAATGTATGTCTAGAATCTTCTGATGCTACATGCCATAGTGGAGTTGTATTTGCAATAACACCACTATCAGTAAAATAATGTAGTGTGTCTTTATTAAAGACTTCGTTATGTGCAATAGTATAGGTTGATGACGATAATGGAAATTTTTTTTTTGAATTTTTACAAATCTCTAACGCTGTATTGATTGTTTTATCTCCAATTGCATGAAGATGAATATTTAGTCCATTTGCAGAGGCCTTATTAATTACTTGTTGTAATTCTTTGGTGCTATAAAATATACTACCACGTTGATCGCTATTTTCATAAGGCTCACTCAAAGCTGCGTTTCTTGCTTCTACAGTACCATCAAGCCAAATTTTCAATGTGTTCATACGAGTATAGTCGGATTGAAAACGAATATTTAATGTATTCAAAATATCAACAGGATCATCTTTTGGATTTTCATGATTGTTATAACTGTAACTTGTAAAAAATCTGAGTGTGGATTTTCCTTCAAGAGCTAGATTTTCCATATAATTAATGGTAGATACGCTGTTATCATTGAAAAAAAACTCAGATGCATTAAATACAGATGTGATTCCATACGATGAAAACAAATGAAACATGGAACTTAAATCTTTTTTAAGAATTTTTTCAAGAAGTCCTAATTTTTTAATAATAGGTTGCATCGATTGAGATTCTACAATCCAACCTGTTGGATTACCGTCTTTATCTCTTTTATAGTAGTCTGAATAAGGAATAGGATCCTTAGTTTCTTTAGTGATATTTGCTATTTCTAGGGCTTTAGAATTAACCCACATAGAATGACAACCCTCATCAATAAATATAGCAGGTTTGGTCAATATAATAGCATCTAATTCCTCAGCGGTAGCCTCATCTTTGTCAAAAATATCTGCTGCAAACCCACTTCCAAAAATAAATTCAGTATTAGGATTATTTGTTGAGTATTGTTGTATCGCCATTAAAAGTTCTTGTTTTGTGTTTGATGGATCAAAACGTATTCCAAGATTTAGAATTTCACCTAAAAATATATGAGTATGGGCATCAATAAATCCTGGAAGTACTAATTTATTATCTAGGTCAATAATATGAGTCATAGTATCACTTAATTCAAGAGCTTCTTTTGTTTCACCAACATAAATAATTTTATTATCCTCAACTAAAATAGCTGAAGCCCATGGATATTGTTTATTGACAGTATAAATTTTACCGTTGATGAAAGCATATTTACTATTATTTTTTGATAATATTTTTATCAATTTATCTCCTAAGATTATTTATCTTTAGAGCTATTATATCATATTTTATTTTGTTTTGTCAACTGACGTCCATGCGGACGGCAACTAATATTCTTAGATGAGAGTTCTTAGGAGGTGTCTGAGAAGAAATAAGATAAGTAGAATACTACTAAATTACGGAGTATAAAAAAAAGTACCACTCGAAAGTAGTACTTTTTGTAACTCGCCCAACTGGACATCGGAGGAGACGGGACTTGAACCCGCGGCTTTCGGCGTGACAGGCCGATACTCTAACCAAACTGAGTTACACCTCCAATTTTATTATTAATAAAATTATAATAATTTGACGGGAGAGGGACTTGAACCCCCGACCAAGAGATTATGATTCTCCTGCTCTACCGACTGAGCTATCCCGCCTCAATGGCAAAGATATAACATTTAACCATTCTGATTCTTTGCGGAGGGAAGAATTGAACTTCCGACCTCCGGGTTATGAGCCCGACGAGCTACCACTGCTCTACTCCGCTATGTGTATATATATTATATGTTATTTCTTTTTAAAATGCAAGCTTTTTTGTAATTTTTTTTTATTTATTTTTATTTACACTAAACCATGTGTTTTTATTTGTTGAATTTGTTGGTGGTGTAGGGCTTCTTTCTATTGTTTTGTTCATAATTCTATTTTTTTTATTTTGTAAATCTTTAAAATCAACTTGAATTTTTTGAAGTAATAATTTTTCATTTATAATATCTTCAGTATTATTAGTTAATATTCTCCCAACATGTTTAAAATATATAATACCATCTGGAAGAGGGGATAATTTTATATATCTTGTTTGAATTTTAGTAAAAAATGCTGTTGCCAACTGTAAGGCAAGATAAGAGTCTTTAGTACTACATATTTCTAAACAAATAATATTTAAAAAATTATATAATTGAGTTCTAACATTAGTTTTTTCAATAGTTGAATTAGCATTATTTAACTCAGAAAGTAACAAACGATATTCAATAACTTGTTGTTGAGAATATAAAGATACTGTAATATCCTTTGCTGCCATTATTAATTTTTGTAAACGCTTTGCAAATAAAAATAAAGCTAAAGAAAAAATTAAAGCAACTGCTGATAAAATAATATAACCACTAGACTCTAATTTTTCAGGAAATATAGAAATAATATTATCCGTCTTTTCTTGAATAAAATCTAATGTTCTTTGTATTGTTTTTTCTTGAGGTACTATTATTGGTACTACTATATCATTTGTTTCAGATATTATATTATCTGTTGGAAAGGGAAAGGGAGCTGTAGTAATATTAGTATCAGTATTTGTTGGCATAGTTTACTCCAAGTATTGTTTATTATTCAACAATAATACTTTTTAATAATTTTGAATTTTTATCTGTCCAGATAGTAATTAATATGAGAATAATAGCTAAAAAGAAAATAATATATTGAATAGCCCAACCACCACGAACATACAAACTTTTATAAGTTATAGGCATGACAGGTACTTCTGCAACATAAATACCTTCTTCATATTCTTTAATAGGAGCAATATCCATACGTCCCATAGGATCAACAACTGCAGAAATACCTGTATTAACAGAACGAGCAATAGATCTTCGTAAAGAAATAGCATTATGAGTAGTATTAGCTAAATGTTGCCATAAAGGTGCTTTTGATCCAAGTTTCCATTTATATGCCCATCCATCATTTGTTGGATTGACAAAATATTGAACTCCTTTATCAACAAAAAGTCGCCCTAATATTGCATAAATATCTTCAAAACAAATTAATACTGCAATTTTTATTCCATTTTTGCCAGTAAAGATAGTCAAGTCTTCTCCTGGTGATGCCCAAGCAGCTCCTAAAGATGATAATAAATTATCTAACCAAAGCCAATTTTGTGATCCTGGTATCCATTCACCAAAAGGAACAATATGTATTTTTCTATACATATTTGTTACCATTATATTATTAGTATATTTAATAAAAGTAGCACTGTTATAGGATTTTCTTGTTTTTTGATCAGCAGAAAAATGGGTAATTACTACAGGGGTATTAATTTCTTTTGATAATTCAATAAATTGTTTTTGATACTTATTTTCTGGACTATCTATTCCTAAAACATCTATATTTTCCCAAAAATAAGAAGATAGCATAATTTCAGTTTGTAATATTAAATCGGGATTTTGATTAGTAACAGATTTTATCATGGTTAGATATTTTTGAGATAATTCATCTCTATCTTTAGTCCATGAACTATGACCTGGTCTATTAGGTTGCATTAAAGCAACTCTTTCTCTAAAAAGTTTGGTATCAATAATTTTTTTCCAGTGATTTGTGGAAGAAACGCCATAAGCTAAATTACATAAAAATATAAACATGGTAATATAGAGAGGTATCACTACTTTTTTAAGAGAAAGGATGATATCTTTATGTTTTTCCCAACTTAATACTAATTCTGCTAAAGCAGAATTAGTTAATAAAATAATAAAGCTAACTCCCCACGCTCCAATAATATCAGCTGATTGAAGAAATACTAAATATTTCCATAAAGCATCTGCTGGTGTATTCCATCTAAAACCAAGAAAACCCACAGAACGAAGAATCTCGAAACAAAGCCATACCAAAGGAAATATTACAAATCTTATTGCTGGAAATTTAACAGAAACATATTTAGTTAAAATCATTGCCATCATCGCATATAATGAATAAAGAGGAAATACAAAAAATGCACTAATTTCATGAAAAGCAATAAGCCAGTATAAAGTACAAAAATAATATAAATAACTAAACAAAAATCCATATTTAGCAAGTTGTATTATTGGTAATTTCTGAATAATATATATTAATGGAACATAGGAAACCCATATCAATGGAAGATCAAACATAGAAAAAGAGAGTGTACTTAAGATAACCCAAGTAAAAAAACAAAGAAAAGTAGATTGGCGTATAGAAATCCTAAAATTTGGCATTTGTATTCCTTATTTTAAATACTTATAATAATAAGTAATATTGAATTTTTTGTGATATACTAATTTTATTATTTTAATTATTTGATCCCACTGAGATAAAGATATATTGTGATATGGTATAGGGAGTATTTGATAAGGACTAAAAGCAAGAATTAAAGCTGTTTTAGTAGTGTTAATTTGATACATATTAGATAATTTAGTTTGTTGAACTCCATTAGATGTAGTCCAGATTATGGTATCTTCTAAAAATTCAAAGTACATTTCGTTTTGTAAAAATAGAGTGTTTTTATAAATAATATTAGCTCTTTTTTTTATAATATGTGGAATAAGAATTCTGTAAAAGATCCACAAAATAAACCAGACAATAATAATTTTCATTTCTAAAATATTAGAATAGATGATACTAATAATAACAGATACAATAATAAAACATACAAGACTATTTGATATTATTTTAAAAAATATTCTGTTTATAAAAAAAAGTAGTAGATTATCGGAATACTCTTGCTCCGATAATTTGACAACAATTTTAATCATTTTTCTACCTTCTTAATATAAATACAATATTATTATATTAGTAATAGATATTTTCTAATTATATCAACTCTGTTTTATTATGTCAATGTAAAAAGAAAATTAATTTTTATATTTAATATTGTAATTAATATGATATCAATATAATTTAGTAGAGTTTGAAAATATAAAAAGTATTATATTTTTTTGTTTACATAATAGCTATTATCGATAATTAAAAACACCAATAATATTTTTTAATTGGAAGAAAATTATATTCAATAATGATATAAATTAATGATTTAAGACTTTATCTAAAAATTCTTTAGTACGCTTTTCTTTAGGATTTAGAAATAAATCTTGTGAAGATGTATCTTCTAGTATATTTCCCTCATCCATAAACAAAGTGCGTGATGATATATTAGCAGCAAATCCCATCTCATGAGTTACTACAAGCATAGTCATACCATCTTTAGCAAGATCTCTCATCACATCTAATACTTCTTTGACCATTTCTGGATCTAATGCTGAAGTAGGTTCATCAAACAAGATCACATTAGGCTCCATGGCCAAAGCTCTAGCAATAGCAATACGCTGTTTTTGTCCACCAGAAAGTTTGTTGGGGTAGTCATTAATTTTATCACTAAGCCCTACTCTTTCTAAGAGAATTTCTGATTTTTTTAAGATTTCTTTATTAGATATATTTTTTACCAAACGAGGAGCTAAAGCTAGATTTTCTAATACTGTTTTATGCGGAAATAAATTAAAATGTTGAAATACCATTCCAACATTTTTACGAATTTCATTAATATCAACAGTTGGATCGCTAATATCTATATTATCAATATAAATATGTCCTTGTTGAAATTCTTCAAGTTTGTTGATACAGCGTAATAATGTAGATTTTCCACTTCCGGAAGGCCCTATAATAGATACCACTTCCCCTTTGGCAATACATGTAGAAACATCTTTTAAAACAACTAAATCACCATAGCTTTTATATAAATTTTTTATTTTAATCACTGGCTTTAAAACTCTCTTCAATTTTTCTCATAAATTTAGTAAATGTTGCTATCAAAATTAAGTAAATAATCCCTACTAATAATAATGGTTCTATTCCTCTATATGTCTGACTAGTAATAATATTTGCAGACCGTAATAAATCCACACCTCCGATAAAACCTACAACAGAAGTTTCTTTGATGAGCGTGATAAATTCATTCACTAAAGTTGGTAATATTTTTTTGATTACTTGAGGCATAATTACCTCTCTCATTGCTACTGAATAAGTCATTCCCAAAGCTCTTGCAGCGTCCATTTGTCCTTTGTCTAGATTATTTACACCTGATCGGATAATTTCAGCAACATAAGCTCCTGAATTCAATCCAAATGTTATCCCAGCTATAAAAAATATAGGAACATCTTTTAGTACTCCTACAAATACTAGATTGGCTAGTATCATTAATTGGACTACTACGGGTGTTCCTCTAAACAGATCAATATAAACTGTTGCAAATACATTAAAAGGATTGATATTTGTGTTTGGTACTGTAACAGTTGAAAGTCTCATGAAAGCCAATAAAATTCCCAATAATACCCCTAATACTGTTGAAAAACATGTAACCCCTAGAGAAAAGGACAATCCTTGTATAATATAATAATACCTATTTCCGTCTATAAAAACATGTTTTAGTGTTGCTAAATATTCCATGATATTCCTTATTTTCGATACATATTAAATTATAACTAATATAATTATTTTAGTATTATTTATAAGAATATGTCAATATAATATATTTATATATTTTCAGGACAGTATATAAATTTTCTAGCGATAGTTATCTAGTTTACGCAGACCTTAAGATTAATTTGATAAAATTTCCAAATCAACAAAATCCTATCAGGAGGAAAATCTTAGATCCAAATCTCAGAACCCCTATCACTTCACAATCACAGTTCAAATAGCTAATAAAATCCGTACCATTATTTCTACTACCACATACAAACAATAAAAAACATCAATAATATCTTGATAAAAATAAAAGTATATTATACCTCCTTATTATATTTTAGGCGGTATAATAAGAAAATTATTTGTATTTGGTACAAGTATTTATGATTTAAAGAATGCTTTTAACACTCTTCAATCCTATTTACACTAGAAGGATATATTAAATGAGCAAATTTACACTTACTGAAGTTGTTGAATCTTTAGAAATAATAATAAAATCAATCTAGGACAAAAATCATCTATTCTCACCATACAAGCTCAAAAAAATATTTTAGAATATACCAAACTAGGCAATAGTATCGATAATAAGGGTTTTTATTTAATTGTTACTAGAAAGCGTAGTATTTTTTTTGATACGGATATGAGGGCTAAGATGATGAAAATAATAACATTACCAAAATTAATAGTTGGAGATATTGTTATTATTTTACAACTTATTACAATTATATTTGTACAGAAGTTTTGATTATCTAAGGGAGTTACTTATGTAAGTTTGGTGGAATATTGATAATATAGAAATACTTATAGAATATAAATTAAAAACACCCCATTTTAGGGGTGTTTTTTCAATTAATTATATAGTACTATTTTTTTGTATAATTTATAGCCGTACTTATAGCTGTTGCCATATCAACTTCTCTAAATCTATATCCACCAGTAGGATTTTTATTAACTTCTATTGTACTTAATGTTGTGTCAGTTTTTTTAACAATATAATATGTTTCAAAGATATTACCATTTTCCCATTTTCCTAAACCACCTGTACTGATTGATCTCCAAACAACACTTTTTTGGCTAGGAGTTTGCTTATATAAAGTTGTATAACCTTCTTTATCTTTAATTAAAATAGCACCATTATTAGCATATAAAGGAAAATTATCACTAATAGTCAAAGTCCCTTCTTTAGCAATTTTACTCACTATTTCATTATCAAAAATTGTGCCAGGATGAATACTTGTACTACCATCATATAAAATTACAGAAGTTTCTTTGAATTTATCTGAAGAAAAATATATATTGTCTATAGAGTTATAATTAAAACCTGGTTCAGATATTTCCTTTTTAAAATAAGACCACACATCCATTCCATCTACAGGTCCTAATTGATCAAGTGTATCTCCCAAACCGGCATCGATAGTAGGATCTCCCATACCGCTACCAATACTATCATTAGTATCATTAGTTTCTTTATTACCACTAGCGGAACAAGATCCTAGTATAAAAAATATGCTTAATAATACTATATTTAAAATAGATCTTTTCATTTTAAAATTCTCCTACAAATTTTTATTTTTTATTTTTTATCGGTAATATTAATTACAACACAATACAACTTGATTATATTAATTTAAATGATCGTATTTTTTCTAGTTATAATCACAAAAAAAACCTACTAAATGTAGGTTTTTTTTGTGATTATAACTAGAAATTATTGTGCTTGAATATTTTCCCATACACGAGCTTGAATAGCCATTGCTTCTGAACTAATCGCTGTTAACATAGTTGAACGACTTAGATCTTCATAGTTAATACGAGCTTCTGTAGTAATTAATTTTCTTGCAGGAACATTAATAGATAAGGATTCAATATGATCCATAATTCTAGCATAAACTTCAGGTCTATGAATATAATTAATAAATTTCACAGCAGCTTCTTTGTTTGGGGCATCTTTTAATACCAAGAAACTATCCAACCACATCATTCCACCTTTTAATGGAATAATAAATTTTGTATTATTTTTTTTCTCTTCTGTTAAATTTGGAATAATAGTATCAGAATATCCTTGAACAATATCAACTTCACCATTAGCATAAGCCAACTGAAAAGAATCCGAGTCAAAACGAAGAATATTTTGTTTCCATGTCATGAGCAATGATGTAACTTCTTGCATAGCTATAGCATTAGTTTCATCAATACCATATCCTAAATAAATAAGAGCTGCCCCCATTACTTCACGCATATCATTCAATAATAACATACGCCCTGTATAAGCTGAGTTTGAAAAAATATCAAATCCTGTAATATCATTCGTAACCAATGTAGTATCATAAGCAATGACAGTAGGACCAAAAGCAAAAGGCATAATGTATTGATGATTACTATCTATTGCTAAGATATGTTTCATAATATTAGGATCTATATTTGTAAGATTTGGCATTTGATTGGTATCAAGAATTGCTAACAATCCCTCTTGCATCATAATAGTCGCATAATCTAAGGATGGAGTTACAATATCATAACCACCACCACTAGTTTTGACTTTGGCATAGATCTCTTCATTAGAAGAAATCGCATCTTCTATTATTTTGATTCCTGTTTCTGTTTCAAAATCTTTATATACATCTACGGGAATATTATCTGTCCACATAAAAATTCTTAAAGATTCTTGTTTTTCTCCGCAAGATACTAAGCTCAAAAAAAGCACAGGTAGTATAAATCTATATATATTATTCATAAGTATAAGTCTCCTATTTTAATAATTTTTAACTATTTGAATGCTATTTTCATGTAATGTTTATTAAGTGTAAATAAAATAATAGATCCCCCTATTATTAAAGTTGATAGCGCATTAATAGTGGGTGATAATCCAAAACGAATGGCTGAAAACATATAGAGTGGTAGAGTTGTTGATCCTGGGCCAGATACAAAAAAAGTAATAGCAAAATCATCAAGAGATAGTGTTAATGTTAATAAAAATGATGCTATTAATCCTGGATAAATAATAGGTAAAATTACTTTTAACCAAATCTGTAATTCATTTGCTCCAAGATCTTTAGCTGCTTCAATAACAGATAAATCACTATCTTCTAATACTGATAATATCAATAATAAGGCAAAGGGAATATTCATCGTTGTATGAGCAATAAAGATAGAACCAAGTCCCAAAGGTAATGCCATCACAACAAAGAGTGTTAAGAGTGAAATACCTATAATCAAATCAGGTAACATTAGTGGTAAATAAGATAATGTTAATAAAAATGTTCTTAATTTATTGTTTTTATGCCAAATAGCCCATGCTCCACAACCCCCTAAAAAAGTCGACATTAGAGCAGAACCTATACCTATAAGGAAACTCATTTTTAGAGCATCCCATAAACGTGCCGAATTAGTAAATAATTCTATATACCATTTTATACTAAATCCTTCCCAACTAGTAGCTTTACTAATATTAAAAGAATAAAAAACAATCAAAAATATAGGTATATAAAAAATTAATAGTGTAATACTGAAAATAATAAAATTAAATAGTTTTTGTGTTTTCATTATGTATTTCCTTTTAATTCTTTAGGGTAATTACAAAGCATTAATAATAAAGCAATCGAACATATCACCGTCGATATAGCTGCTGCAAGGGGCATATTTCGTCCAACAGTAGCATTATGTACAACTAAGCTCCCCAAAACATAAGAGCTTTGACCACCAACTAATTTTGCTACAGCATAATTTCCAAAGGTATTAATAAAAGCAAAAATAAAAGCTGAAATCACTCCATTCTTGATACTAGGTAAGTATACATAAAAAAAACTTTGCCACGGTTTTGCACCAAGATCATCGGACACTTCCCACAAAGAAAAATCAAATTTTTCAATAGCGGAAAATATCGGAATAATCGCAAAAGGTAAACATATATAAATAGATAGAAGAGTAACAGCAAAATTATTATACAAAAGCGGTAACGGTTTGCTAATAATATATAAATGTTGCAAAAAATTATTAAGCATACCATTATTTCCTAATATTTTAATCCATATAAAAATACGAATTAAAAAATTAGTCCAAAATGGTAAAATTAATAACATTAACCAAGTGTTTTTTTGAGATGATCGTGAAATATAATGAGCTGTCGGTATAGAAAGTACCATACAGACAATAGCAGATATTAATGAAATTACAAAAGTTCTAAAAATAGTTACTGTAACACGAGGTTCTAATAATTCTCTATAAGCATCAAAAGTAAAGGTGAGCACTACCTGCTCCCCTACTTTTTGTAATGCTACAAATAACCCGTCTGTTTTAATATTAGGGTGGAAATTTCTAATTACTGTAATAATAGTATCCCAAGAAGACTGATCAATAAAAGATACAATAACAACTAATAATGTTGGTATTACAAAAAAAAGACTCATCCATATCAAATATGGAGCAATATAAAAATAAAGTTTGTTATTATTCATTAGGCATCACCTCTACAATATAAGAATCATCAGAATCCCATAAATACCAAGCTTCATCACCCCAATGTACAACTTCTGTTCCATCTTCAAAGAATATATCATGTTGTTCAAATGCTTTGATATAATCTGTATGATTTGGAATTTCTAAAAAGTATTTACTTTGAAATCCAGCATAAATAACATCGTATACTTTACCTTTAATCAGATTATGCCATTCATTAGGTAAGATTGGTTTATTTTTGAGTACTTCAATTTTTTCAGGACGAATAGAGACTTTCACTTTGTTTCCTAAGGACACTTCTTTGTCTAATTCAACAATAATTTCACCAAGAGAGCACTCTATCAATGCATGTGTAGCATCTAGTATTTTAATGATAATTCCATTAATAAAATTGTTTTCTCCAATAAAATCTGCAACAAAAGGTGTTGCTGGAGTTTCGTATAATTCTACTGGAGTTCCTATTTGAAGTATTTCCCCTTCATTCATTACGGCAATTCGGTCAGAAACACTCAACGCTTCTTCTTGATCGTGCGTGACTAAAATAAAAGTAATACCTACTTCATCATGAATACGATCTAATTCTAATAACATATGTTGTCTTAATTTTGCATCCAAAGCAGATAATGGCTCATCTAATAATAATACTTTAGGTTCATTAGCCAAAGCTCTTGCAATAGCAACTCTTTGTTGTTGTCCCCCTGAAAGTTGAGAAGGGTATTTGTTAATATGTGATTGTAATCTTCCAAGTTCTATATACGATAATACTTTATTATGAAATATATCTTTTTTAATACCTTTAACTTTAAAAGAAAAGGCTATATTTTCATAAACTGTCAAATGAGGGAATAGAGCATATTTTTGAAAAACAGTATTGATAGGTCTTTCATTCGCTGGAATCATAGTTATATCTTTATTTCCAAGATATACAAGACCTTCATTAGGCGCTAAAAATCCACCTATAATTCTTAATAAGGTTGTCTTACCACATCCTGAAGGTCCTAATAAAGAAAAAAATTCGCCAGAATTAATTTCTAATGATATATTTTTTAGTATTTGATTAGATTCATAAAAATGACTGATATTTTTAATAGAAATAGAATTATTTATAATTTGTTTCATTGCAGTTTTTCCTTAATATATAATGATATATCTAATTTAGATATATCAAAAAATGCATATTGTATGATAAATTAAAATGGACAATAAGTAGTAAAAAAAAATAAGATAAAAAAAAGGAAATCAAATTTGGATTGATATTTTTAACATGAAAAAGACATGAAAATGTAACAGTTGTGTGAGATATTGGAATGCCGTATCAACAGGTAGTATAAAAAAATATAGAGTGGTCATATGCCCCCCCATTGTGAAAATTGTTTCATATATAATAAAACAGTTGTGATATTATATTGTATATAATATTTTTTGTCAATAATATGCAAATTATATATTGATTTTAATAAAGATATAATTTATAATATTATCATTGATAATATTATAAATTAGGAGTATGCTGTGATATCTATAAAACAATATTTTTCAACTATAAATTATAAAAAAATATTAAAAACTTGTTTGTTTGTAATTTTGTCATCACAATCACTTTATTTAATCATTCACCTTCAATTTTTATTGGGAATGCCTCAAGCAAGTCTTTCTATTAATGATAGTTTGTATTTTCTAGCAATAGGTATAGGATTATATATTATATCCAAAGGAAATAAAATTCAATATTGGACAGGGTATGCTATCATTCTTTGGCCAACAGTTATTTTACAATATTTCTTTATTAAAATATTTAACAAACCCTTCTTATTATCAGAATTACATAATTTTGGAACTTTATTAAAAGTCTCAATGTTACCAGTAAAAATTTTATATATTAGTTTGTTTATATTATGGTTGTATGGGCTTTTTTATTTAATATTTAATTTTATTAAGAACTGGTTCACAATAAATCTTATATCAAAATGTATTCCAATATTGATCGTATTATTTTATATTAAAATATTTATGAGTCCTATCTCACCTTCATTTTGGCAAAGAAATCCTGCGCAAGTATTTTTTTTTAGTGGAATTATTCAAACTATTCGATCTCGTATAGAAGAATTTAATATTACAGTATCTCCAGAAACAGTAAAAAGTAGCGTGGCATTATTAAAACAATATGAAGCAAAAAGAAAAGTTTATTCTATAAAGGATTCGCCTCAGACTATTCCTCAAAAGAAAAGACCCATTGTAATAATTGTATTTGAATCATTCTATGATTACAAACATTTTATCCCCCTCTTTGATGAAGATCCTTTTCCACAAGAATACAGAAAATTGATGAATAATAATACCTATACAGGACCAAATCAAACTTATGGTAGTTTTCCAGCAAGATTCGTATCTTTAACAAGTACTATTCCTATAGAACCTCCATCTAGTCATACTAACATTAATTACCCAACTTTACCACGAATATTATCACAATATGGCTACACTCCTATTGCTTTAGAAGCTGTAACTCCTACATATGGTTTGCAAGACTATTATAAAATATGGCAATTTCATACTATTGATTTTCATATGTTTGGTAATGATTGGAGTGGAAAGAGGGTACCCTATGATACTTTTGAAAAAAATATTACTCAAATTATTCTAAATACTCCAGATAATATTACTCCTTTTTATTTTGGATTCTCTTTCTTAGGGCATAGTGGCACCTTGGCTTTTACAGACAAATTGAAAGATCCTACAACTGATATTTCTAGTTTTTTAGCTTTATCACAAGACAAAACTATGGCTAAGAGATTACTTAAAGCTAATATTTTTAATGCTGAAAGATTGCTTTCTATCAAAAAGATGATTTTACAAAAATATCCCGATGCATTAATTGTACTTAAATCAGATCACTATAGTACCGATTTGAATCAATTTTTGAATAACAATAATACTATTCCTCAGCAATATAAAGATTCCTTTTACAATGATCCCGCCCCTTTACCATTTGTAGTAATAAATGGTACTAACGGTATCTTATCTTTAGAAAAAGGATTTTCACCTGCTAATATCCCATTAATGATTCTAGCTGAGAGTAAATTACCTTATAAAGGAACTATTCTTTCTTTATTATACAGAAATACTCCTAAAAACATGATGAATATTTATAATAAATGGTATCAAAAAGACGGCAATGAGTACATACTCATAGATTTAGAAATTTCTAACAATCAACAATACAAAGAATATAGTAAAGCTATCAACACGGTATCATTAGATTTATACAAAAATACTTTACCACCTGTTACACTAGATTTATATAATAACTTTGAATAATATATAAATTGACTTTTTATATTTGATAAACTATCTTTCTAAATATAACATATTTATTTAGGAGTTTATATATGAAAATTTTGATATTATTATTTTTGATACTATTAAATTCTTCTCTTTTTTCAAATACTTATTATAAAAAATCGGATTTCGATTATAAAACAACAGTTCAAAAAATAAAAAAAATTATAGTAGATAATAATTTAGAAATCCTTATAAATATAGATCATAGTAAATCTGCTAAAATTAATAAATTATATATGCCGCCCTCCGTAATTATAATATTTGGTAATGCACAATTAAATACCTCTCTCATGCAAGAAAATCCTGCCTGGAGTATTCATTTACCATTTGCAGTGTCTGTATATAATGATTCTCAAGGAGATACATGGATAGCGATGCCTGATATGAAATATTATGAAAAGAAACTCAAACCATCTCCTATTCAAAAAAAGAAATTATCTTTTATCCAAGTAACATTAAATAAAATTCTAAATTTAAATTAAATATTTATAAAAAAAAAGAGAGTATATACTCTCTTTTTTTTATAAATATTTAACCTAGAATATCAATAGTATTTCCATTATCATCATCTAATAGAGACTTTTCAGGAATATATCTTTCATCTTTTTCATCTTTTTCTTCTTGATGATGATGGAACGATGAATTATCCATCCCATGTTTAATAGTATCCATAACTTCTGTATGATTTTCATCATCAGGTATTCGTATTACAGATTCTTTATTTTTTAAATTTTGTTCTAAAATTATTTCTGCATGTTGAGCATGTTTAATATTATAATCAGAATCTAAAGGTTTAAGTGTTTGAGATTGAGTAATAGTCATCATCATATCAATAGGTTTAATACTCATATAATGTCTCCAATTTAAAAAAAATACCAATAGTTGTAAGCCGGATTCTGTTTTTAAGAAAACATCTGTCTTATTATTATTATTACTAATAAAATTTTTGCGATCTACCCGTATGAAATCATAAAACCAATGAAAATACATACTGCTTAATCTTGCCTTAAGAAGGGTTTTTCATGCCTCTTCTTTTATAAGAAGAGCGGTAGGCTCTTACCCCACCTTTTCACCATTGTGATCTTAATTAAGATTTCACTGTTTATTTTCTGTGACACTTTCCCTCATATAATATATATTATATGGACGGCTCTTAACCGTTTCTTGGTTTTTTAAGGTCCGGACTTTCCTCTCGCATCTATAATATAGAGTATGAGCGTTTTCCCTATTGGTATATATATTTATTTTTGTTTTTTAGCCAATTCTTTATAAGAATATAGTACATTCACTACTTTTTCTTTATCTCTCATTTCTAAATATAATTTATGAGTATTATCTATATTGTTCATGCCTATAGATCCTATAGGATGTCCTTTAGATATATTTTGTCCTGTTTTCACATTCAATCTATCCATACCAGCGTATACAATTGTTCTATTATTAGAAATTTTTAATATTACTACATTTTGTAATGTATTAATATAGCCAGCATATTGAACTGTTGCTTTTATCGGAGCTTCTATTGTAGATTTTGATTTTAATATTATATTAATACCTCGTCCAGAAGGAGTAGTTGATACAACTTGGGATAATTTGATAGGTAAAGGAATATTTTCAAATTTAGTAGTTCTTATACCTGTTCCAGATTTACTCTTAATATACTCGGCTTTTTTACTACTTTTTGATCCTGTAGATTTTGGTACACTTTTGTCAGTAATATATATTTTTAACACTTCACCTATATAAATACGAGTATTTTTTTTATTATTCCAAGATAACAATTGAGATCGAGAAATATTATATTTGATAGAAATATCATCTAAAGTATCACCTCTTCTTACTTTATATTGAATCAATTTTTTATTTGAAATTATATCTTTCTTTGTAGAATTTTGTTCTAAATTTTTAGTAACTTTCACAGAAATATTTAAAATTTCTCCTACTAATAATTTATCATTATTTTTATTATTATTTGTTTTAATTTGAAATGGGCTTGTACCAAATTTTGCTGCAATATAAGATAAGTTTTCCCCATTTCTTACTGTATATTTAATATTTTTATACTTAGATAAATTAGAATTTTTAGGTTCGCTAATGTTTTTAGAGTAAATAGTCAATATTTCATTAATATAAATACTAGATTTTGTTTTATTATTCCAATCCAATATATCTCGTAATGACACTTTGTAATTAATAGCTATTTGTCCTAATGTTTCACCGATTTTAACTTTATGAATTGTTTTTTGTATAGTATTTTTTTGAGGAATAACTTTATTACCTACAATTAACTGCTCACCAATATAAATAGAACTAGAATTTTTTTGATTTAATTTTTTTAATGCAGCAATAGATGTTCTGTATTTTAAAGCGACATCACTTAGTGTATCACCCTTTTTTACTTTGTAAGTAATAGGCTGTGTTTTTATGATTTGTGAATCTATTTTTGTTAATGTTATAGGATCATTTTTTGTTATAGGAATTTTTAATACTTGACCTTCAATTACATGATTTTCAGAAAGATTATTTAATGTAATGATATGTTTGATTTGTGTATCAAAAAATTTTGCTATACTTTGAAAAGAATCTTCTGTTTTCACAGTATAATTAGAAATATACGATGGTACGTATATTTTTTGACCAATTAACACATTATCACTATATAAATCATTCAATTTTCTTAGATCAGATAAAGTAATATTTTTTTTGTTAGCTATTTCCCATAAAGATTCATTCCTTTGAATCGTATAATTATTAGAATAAATATTAGTAGTTGATAAAAATAGAGATATTATAAAAATAATAAATAACATGACTCTTCCTCCATATATGTAGAATTATCTCATAGTGTGTATCGGCACCAATTAGAGATTATATAGCAATTATCTTATATATTCTTGCTTTTCAAATATAATTATATTATACTATATTATAATTATATTAACAACTTAAGGATAGATTTATATGTTACAATTTTGTTCTAACATTTTAAGAAGTTTTGCAACAGATGCTTATAAAGTAAGTCATTTTTTACAATTACCAAAAAACACTCAAGCTGTTCGTTTTTACATTGCACCAAGACATGCTCTAAGACCTGAAAATAATAATTATATTGTTTTTGGAATTAGATATTTTATTGAGAAATACCTAAAAATACCTATTTCCTATCAAGATATTGAAGAAACTAAAAAAATATGGGAATCTTTTAATCTAGGAGGTATCTCATCTACATTTCCAGAAAAAGAATTTAAAAAAATAATATCTAAGTATAAAGGCTTTCTTCCTATAAAAATAGTCGGGGTCAAAGAAGGTACTATTTTAAATAAATATAATATACCTATTTTTATTATTTCTGTTGATGATCCGGATTTAGTTTGGTTACCAGGATTTATTGAAACGGCACTTCAACGATCAATATGGTATCCTTCCACGGTAGCTACAATATCATATAATGTAAAACAAGAATTATTAAAAGCTTATAAAATAAGTGTTTCTACAAATAATTATGAAAATATTAAATACCAATTACATGATTTTGGTGCAAGAGGTGCATCTTCAGGAGAAAGTGCTGGTATAGGTGGTTTGGCACATCTTTTAAATTTTATGGGAACAGATACTATGGAAGCCGTATATTTAGGAAATAAATTATATCAAATTCCTATTAAAGAACTCGCTTGTTCCATTATTGCATCAGAACATAGTACTGTTACAAGTTGGGGTAATAAACATATTGGAGAAAGAGAGTCTTTACTTAATATAATAGATATTTGTAAACAACATGGAGATCGTATATTTGCATTTGTTTCTGATTCTTATGATTATTTTTATACTGTTGATAAAATTTGGGGAGATCCTGAAATTATTAAAGCTATCCAAGATGCAAATCTCTCTCCTATTGTTCGTCCAGATTCTGGAGATCCTGTAGAAGTTGTCCTTTATGCTTTAGATTCTCTTTCTAAATCTTGGGGATATACAACAAATAATAAGGGATATAAAGTATTAAATACTATTAGAATTATACAGGGTGATGGCATGAACATAGATCGTATAACAACATTAATTAATAAAATTATTGAACATAAATATTCTGTAGAAAATGTTTCTTTTGGTATGGGAGGAGGATTACTACAAAATTTAAATAGAGACTCTATGAGTTGGTCTATGAAAATGTATAAACTCAAGCAAAATGATGAATGGAGAGATATTCGAAAAAATCCTCTAACTCAGCAAGAAAAAGCTTCTTATAATCCTCAAAATATTGTAGATAACTCAGAATGGGTAACTCATTACCAATGGAATGATATGTTACTAGAACCAATTATTTATATAGAAAATTTCCAAGATATTCGAAAAAGAACACAAATATAATATTAATTTAATGCGTACAATTGTTCCAATTTTTTCCAATTCGTATTTGTAATTAATAAATTTATTATACTACTAATATCTTCATTGTGTTTATTGTTTTTTTGAAATTGTATTTTTAATAACAATCCTGGGATAATATTTATCGATTCTTTTAAATTTTGTTTATTTGGAGTAAAAGAATATACATAATATGCTGTTGACTCATCAATATCCCACAAATAAAATCCTTGAGTTGTTTTTTTTAATGGGAATGTAGAAAAACTATTACTAATAGTAGAATATTTTGCATTATCAATATACATTTGATAATAACTAACTTCTTCAGATGCATAAACTAATGATATTTTTAATTTTTTTTTAGAATCATAATCAAAAATATACTCTAATTCTATATTGTAATTGATATGATTTTTTTGCATGTCAAATGAGTATGTATAATTACTTGATATCATTTGCCGTGAAAAAGGAAGTTCTTGATAACTTTCAGAAAGTATTGTGTTAAATGTTTTTTTTAATAATAATGAGCTTTCTTTTAATACAGCACCGTATTTTTTTTGTTGATATAAATTATCTACATTACTAAAAGTAACTATAGTTAATAAAAAAATATAACAAAATATTAATAAATTATATCTATACAAAATAACCTCTTTTATTTATTTATTTTGTGAATTCTAGATATTCTTTCATAACATCTTTGGATGTTCCAGTCATTTTCACTTCGCCTTTATGAAGCCATAAAGAATTTTCACAATGCTCTTCAATCGCTTTTGTATCATGGGAAATCATGACAACAGAATTATCAGAGTTAATCATTTGTTTGATACGCTCTGTACTTTTAGCTTTAAAATGTGCATCGCCTACACTAAATACTTCATCTAAAAGAAGTAAACTTGGTCGAATGCAAGCTGATACTGAAAATGTGAGACGAGATCTCATTCCACTTGAATAAGTATACATAGGTAAATCAATAAATTTTTCTAATTCTGAAAACTCTATAATTTCTTCAGCTAATCCATTATCAAGATCTTTCTTAGGGATACCTAATAACAAAGCATTTAAGTATAAGTTATCTCTACCAGTTAAATCTTCAATAAATCCAGCTCCCAAAGTAAGCAATTGTATTTTTTTAGCATCAATTGTCAAAGATCCTGTATCAGGGGCAAATGTTTTTGATAGGATTTTCAATAAAGTAGATTTACCAGAACCATTTGTCCCAATAATACCTAAATTTTTACTTTTTTCTAAGTTAAAAGATATTCCTTTTAGCGCTTCAATTTTATTAATTGTAGAATCTAACTCTGTTTTTGTAAATATTTTTTTTAAACTAAAACTACTACGAATTGTGTAGGTTAATGTAATATTTTTAGCTTCAATTATATTTTTATTCATATTCTACTCTCCACTTATCGTGCATTAATTCTATTATAAATTTGATCATTTTTATATAAAATATAGATACCTAACATAATAAAGAAAATAGTAATAAATATTAAATATAATACTCTCATGGTAGGAGGAGCTTGTCCGTAAGTAAAAATATCTCGAAAACTTGTTGTCAATATTCCTACTGGATTTAATTTCATAAAAAATATGTATTTTTGAGGGATTTTATCTATATTATAAAATATAGGAGTTGCAAACATTCCTATCATAATAATATGAGGTAAAATATTAGAAAAATCATTCATAAAGACATTAATATGAGCCACCATCATAGAACAAGCCCAAGTAAGTAAAAACAATGCAACTATTAAAAGAGGTAAGTATAGCATATATACAGTAAACGGTAAGCCATACACCACCATCAATATTCCTAAAAAACCTAAAGAAAATAAAAACGGAGTTAGTGATGATATACAAACCGCTAGAGGGAAAATAAATTTAGGAACATAATTGTCTCGACATAAAGACAAATTTGATGTTATGCTGGATACAGATTGTTGAACAGACATAGAAAAATAACGCCAAACTAACATAGCTGAAAAAAAGAATACTGGATAATAAGGATCTTTTTGTGAAAAAGCTACTCTCACAAGAATAATATAAATTCCCATATTTAATAAAGGATCTAAAAACCACCATAAATAACCTAGAGCTGTAGTAGACACTTTGGCTTTTTCCAGTGCTTTTACATAATAAATAATGTAATCTATATTACTTAACAATTCTCTATAAAAACGTTTCATTGCCGAAAAAAAAGTCATTTATTATATCCTCTAAAATAATTAAAATATATTTTATATATTATATCTTTTTTTTTAATTTAATACAAGTCTACATGTCCATTTAATTAAATTATTTTATATAAGATATTAGAGATATCTTTTTTTATAAGATCACAATTATTACTTTTTTTTAATAATTCTAAAACTACATTTTCTGCATATTCTTTAAATACACCTTTACTAACTAAAAAAGTCCAATCTGAAGCTTGTGCAAGAAAAGTATGATATATTTTATCTTGAGAAATAACTTGTTTATGTTTTAATAACATCTCTAACTCATATAAAGAAGGTATTAATTTACTCCAAATTTTGTTAGTTTTTATATTGATCCATGACTCCGCATTATAATTTGTACCCCATGTAGATAATAAAGGTTCTTGTATAGGATACAACACATTTAAAAAATCATCTTTTATTAAAATATTATTATCCTGTAATTTTTGTATTAATATATCTAAAAAGTATATCCCCTCTTTCCACCAATGTCCAAATAATTCCATATCAAAAAAAACAGAAATATTATCATTGTTTTGATAATTACCATGCAATGATTTAATATAATCTTCAACATCTACATATATTTGATCCTGTGCTTCCTCTTCATTATATAGATTCTTTATAGACTTATTTTTGTCTGTTATTGCGTATAATGATACACCTGATAAAGGTATATCATTTTCTTGAAGCAGTTGATTTATTTCTCTACTGTCATCTTTTAAATCTCTATGAAATTCTCTATATACAGAATTTCCAGGATAACCTGTAGATGCATCCCATATTTTTGATGTGCATTCATAATTTCTACAAATATAATTAATATGATTGGAAGTATAACGAGAGTGATTAACACTGGAAGAAGGATCTGCAAATGTATATTTCACTCCATACTGAGATAGATGCTTACTTAATTCTGGAAATATAGCACACTCAGGACTCCAAAAACCATTAATATTAGTAAAAAATAATTCAGATATTTGTTTACCCAACTTAATTTGAAGATCTAATACATGAGGAAAAGATCGTAAGCTGGGTAAAAAAGCATGCGTAACGGAGCTAGTCAAAATATTCAAAATACCTATTTTAGAATAATATTGGAAAATTTTAATTATATCAAAATCCCAATTTTTATATAATATTTCTAATTCTAATATTTTTTGTAAATCTTTTTTTACAATTAAATTTTCATTATTATTTTTTAAATTGACCGAAAGTATTTTTTTTCTTACTTCTAAATATTTCATAAAATTATCTTTAAAATTTGTAGAAGATAATTGTACTAATAATATAGGAGATAAATTAATAGAAATACAAATATTCTTACTCTTATAAGATTCTAAAATATTCAAAAATGGTAAGTAAGAATGTAGAACAACTTCATGTAACCAATATTCCACTTCTGTATCTAATACATAGGGAATATGTGCGTGTAATATTATATTAAATTTTTTCACTATTGATTCCTTTGAATTGATTTTTTAATATAAAAACTTGTAATAACAAAAATTATTTGGTATAATGAAAATATCTCATCTGTAAATAGGATATTAAAGGAAGTTCATTATGACTATCCCTCATATACATAATATATCTGAAGAACAAATAAATAATCTCCAAAAAAATTCCTTTATTGTAATTGATGTAAGAACTATAGAAGAATATGAAGACGGGCATATAGACTCAGCTGTACATATTCCTGTAGATAATATGGTAGATAATCTTGATAACATACCTCAGGATAAAATTATTTTACTGTATTGTCGAAGTGGTACTAGATCACAACATGCCACAGAATATCTTAAAAATAATAATTATCAAGCTTTCAATATAGGTAGTTTTTTTCACCTAACTGATAATATTATAAAAAAATTAAATGGATAATACATATGATTAATAATATACTACACCAAGATCATAATCGACAAATATCCGAACGAGATTTTTTACTACTAAATATGGATGATGTTTATATTATTGATGTTAGAAATTCATTTGAACTTAGTAGTGGTTTCTTGAAATGTGCTCAAAATATACCGTTTTCAGAAGTATTAACTTTTCCTTTTTATATACCAAAAGATAAAATTATTCTTACTTATTGTAATTATGGTAATAGAGCAGGTAAAGTTGCTTTAGCATTATTTGAAGCAGGGTATAATGCTTATTCTTTAGGTGGATATTCTCTCTTTTCCCAAAAGATTAAATCTAAGTGTAATTATCAATCAAATAAATAAGAGGTTATAAAATGAAGTGTAAAATAGCTTTAGGTTCAGATCATGCTGGCTATCTCTTAAAAGAAGCTATCAAAACATGGTTAGAAAACAATCAATATGAAGTTATTGATTTTGGAACAAACTCTGAAGATAGTGTTGATTATATTGATTTTGTATATCCTGCAGCAAAAAGTGTTGTAAAAAAAGAAGCTGATTTTGCCATAGTATTATGTGGAACAGGTCTTGGTGCATCTTATGTTGCAAATAAAGTACATGGTATTAGAGCAGCTCTTTGTCAAGATGAATTTTCTACTGAATTATCCAAATTACATAATAATGCAAATGTTCTTGTCTTAGGGGGGCGAGTCCTAGCTCCTCAAAGAGCAATTAATCTCATGAAAACATGGTTAAAAACAGAATTTGAAGGCGTTCGTCATCAAAAAAGAATTGATAGAATTCATGAGATAGAACTTCTTGAAAGTAATACTCATAAGAATGATTTAGAGGTATAATATGCAAAAAATAGAAAATCTTAATATTTATTTAGAACAAATTATTCTTAATGAGGATAGAGATTTTATATGGAATAAATTTATTACTGCTAAAGAGTTTCAAGCGTTGTTCGCCGAAGAAAAAAAACAATTTAAACAAGGTGACGCAGGAGTTTTAAATTGGACATATTTACTATGCTTTAAAATGAGTGGTAATTATGAAATTGAATCTTATCAAGAAAACATGCATTTACTTATGAAAATATCATCTCCAAATTGTTCTTCATTATTATTAATAACAATGGAGGAAAATAGAAATGGTGTTTTATTAAGAATAGATCATAGAAGTTTTTTTGGGCCAAAAAAAATACAATATAGATCTTTTTTTCTTAGACATTGGGAAAAATTCTTAAAAAATTTTTCTTAAAAAATAAAAAATATATATTATTTTAATAATTTACATTTTAATAAAAATCATAAAAAACCGATATAATATATAGAGATATTTTATTATCAACAAGGAAGGGGTCTATGCACTTCATATTGTTCTTAATTATTTTTATAATGATACCAAATATATCTATAGCTCAAAGAGTTCAAATATCTGGAATACCTGGTCAAGACAGTGATATGAATATTACAGATATGTTAGATCAAATTATGGCACCATATTACAGTGAATTAACAAATCTTAATAATAATAAAATTGATAAAGAAATTGAATTTGAATTATGGCAAGATTTCAAACAACAAATCAAAGAATTTGAGCAAGTTAATAACTATATTATGGGATACGAATCCGCATTCCGATCATTAACTAATACTATTTCAGATCCAACAGCAATACAAGCACAAGTCGCCAGAACAGCCAAATATGGTGAATATCGTGCAATTATCAATACATTAGCAAGTCCTCATTCTTTTGCATCAGCACCTATTTCTATAGACAAAACTATTGTAAAAGGTGATTTTTCTATAATCATTAACACAAACACTAATTCTATACAATTTTCCGGTGGAGATATAACAAGCCTCTTTAATTTGTTACGATCAACTCTATCAAACAATATAGACGTCAAACTTCTAAACGCATCCGATACAAAAAAAATTATTGCTCTTGTCGGTAAAAAAGAAGGAGCTATTAATAAAATTCAATTTGATGGAGATCTAGCACCTTTATTAGATACTAGGATTCTTACAACTGGAGAGCAAAGTGAGACTAATATCCAATGGTCTCTATTCAACACTAATTTAATTATTTCTAATTCTAGTATTACAATAGAAACATCGTATCCTTTAAAAGATAAAACATTATTATCATTTTCTGCATTATTAACAGATATAATTCTTCTTGTAGAAGATGAAAATACAAATAAAATATCATTATCGAACCTTACTCAAAATACAATTGGAGAAATTACTAACTTAAATATTATCTTACCTGGAGCAACACCTATTTTAGAAGATATAGCTTTAGATATTGATAATCCAATAATCGTCAAAGAGCCTATACAACAACTTGTATTAATATTTGATGATAATACTATAGAAAATATTCCTCTTAAAAATGAGAAATATTCTATTTCGTTAGATAAATTTATCGATAAAACTCTAGTATCTATAACAGCAATGGCAGAAAAGAAAATTTTAAATATCTCTGATCTTACTCTAATATCTTCACCTGATGGAGCATTAAAACCATACAATGAAACTTCTAAAGCACAAGATTCTGTACTTTTATTAGATGGACTAGAAATTACAAGACCTTCAAATATTGTTTCTGATTTAATTCCAGGGGTAACATTAGAATTATTACAAGAAAAAACTGGTACTATTAGAATTCAAATAAAACCTGATATTGAATTAATTAAAGATACAATTATACAATGGGTTGTAAAATATAATAATATTATGGAAGAAATATTTATTTATACAACTATTCCCTTAAATCAAATTGGACGAACAAAACCACTACATATACGAAAAAAAAATGAAGAAGACTTAAAAGAAGGGACTTTTTATGGAAATACATCGTTAATTGGATTTAAAGATAGAATGCGTCGTTTAGCTGGTTCTCCTCATGGATTAGATCAAAATTCACTTAGTTTATTAGATCAAATCGGTATTTATACAAGAAGACGAACTTCTTTAAATAATGATCCAGATGCTTTACGCAAAGGTACTTTAACCTTAGATGTAAGAGAACTAGAAAAAATATTAAATGAAAAATTTGAAGAAGTAAATAAATTATTTGTTTTAGATACTGATGGAAACAAT
Organism: Spirochaetota bacterium; assembly: GCA_030154445.1. Lineage (NCBI taxonomy): Bacteria > Pseudomonadati > Spirochaetota > Spirochaetota bacterium. The sequence goes on from JAGUQW010000003.1 coordinate 58,491, forward strand.
ATTGCTGATAGAGGTGTTGCAATTTCAGCTACAAGTACTCTTAAAATGATGATAGGTGGGAATGGGTTTTTGGATAAAATAGAACAAGATAATTCTAAAAAAATGAAAGATTTAAATGCTCAGATTACAAAAAAAGAAGAAGCTATTGAAGTAACTGATAGAAAAGAAAGACAAGCACTATTGCAAATGAATCAAGCTATTGTAAAAAGTAAAGCTTTATCTGAATCACTACAACAACGATTAAAATAATAATTGGATTGACAATTATCTTATAAAGAATATATGATATTCTTTATAAGATAATTTCTAGGGGATAAACATGAAATATAGAAAACTTGGAAAAACTGGTTTACAAATAAGTGAAATTAGCTTAGGTGGATGGTTAACATATGGTAATACAACAGAAATTGAAACAACTACTAATATTATTAATAAAGCCTATGAATTAGGTATTAATATGTTTGATTGTGCTAATGTTTATGCTTATGGAGAATCAGAAAAAGTTATGGGGAAAATTCTTAGCCAATATAATAGAGAAACTTATATTTTAACAACTAAAGCTTATTGGCCTATGAGTGATATACCTAATGACAAAGGATTATCAAGAAAACATCTACATGCACAAATTAACGCTTCATTAAAAAAATTTAATACAGAATATATAGATATTTTTTATTGTCATCGTTTTGATACAGAAGCTGATCTTTATGAAACAGTTCGTACTTTAGATGATTTTATTAGACAAGGTAAGATATTTTATATTGGTGTCAGTGAATGGACCGCTAGTCAAATTATTGAAGGATTAAAAATTCAAGATCAATATTTACTTGATAGATTTGTAGTAAATCAACCATGTTATAATATATTACAACGAAGTGTTGAAAATGAAATTGTACCAACCTGTATAAATAATGGTATAGGTATTATACCTTTTTCTCCTCTTGCTCAAGGATTTTTAAGTGGTAAATATAGAAAAGGGAAAGAAATCCCAAAAGATTCAAGAGCAGCAAATGATGATATTAATTCTTTTATGCAAAAACATTTAATTCCAGAAAATTTTGATTTGATAGAAAAATTTATTTCTTTTGCAGAGCAAAAAGATTGTACCCCTTCACAACTTGCTATTTCTTGGTTATTACACAAATCTGGAGTAGTATCTGTTCTCACAGGAGCATCTAGTGTATCCCAAATAGAAGACAATAGTAAAGCCATAGAAATTATACTTAATGAAGAAGAACTGTTTAGTTTAGAAAATATTTTTCATAAAAACATTGACAAATAGTAATATATAATATATAATTTGCTTAATAATAAATTAAGGAGTCGAGACCGACTCCTTAATTTATTATATGAGGACTTATATGAATAAAGAAGATATATATCAAATCATTGAAGAAAGTGTTACTGCATTAAATTTTATACCCTTAGAATCTGTAATAAATTATGGACAACAAAAAGATGTATTAAAAATCATTATACATCATACAGAAAAAAAAATTACATCAGATGATTGTTCTTTAGTAGCTAATATTATTTCAAGACGCTTAGATATTGATGATCCTTTTGAAAGACCCTATGATTTAATAGTAGAATCTCCTGGAATTGATCGAGAACTTAAATCACATACAGAATTTCCTTTTTTTATAGGAAAAGCATTTAAAATTTTTATTATTGAAAATACAGATATTCTTACAAAAGAAGGATTTTTAATAGGCACACTTATTTCTGTTGATGAAAAATCTATTACTCTTCAGATAGAAAAAGATAATAATACTATTGTTATCCCATTAGATACTATTAAAAAATCGAAATTGTATTGTAATTACACTGAATTATTAAAAAAAAAATAATACACTAAACTATGTAATATATTTTGGAGGAATACATGGCATTTCCCGATCTGATTGTAGCTTTTGCTAAAGACCAAGGTATCTCAGAAGAGTTAGCTGAAAACATTTTAAAAGAAACTTTCACAACATTGTACAAAAGAGAATATGGTAGAGAATATGAAAATGTTAAAATAAATATTAACAAATCTGGTATTACTCTTATTCAACTGAAAACAATAACTCCTGAAGATGATATTGAAGATGATACTACTGAGATAAGTGCGAAAAATGCAGAAGAATTATTTCCAAATAAAACTTTTGAAAATGGAACAATAATAGAAATAGAACTTCCTTTAGCTAAGTTTGGACGTCAAGCTGCTCAAATCATGAAACAACTTCTTAAACAAAAAGTAACTGATATTCAAAAGGATATTATTTATGGAGAATTTGTAGATAAAAAAAACACTTTATTTTCAGGATCTGTTAAATCAAGAACAGAAAGTAAATATGGTGGATATTATATATCTCTTGAACCAAAAGGAACAGAAGCTTTTTTGCCCTATTCTGAAGCATTACCAGATGAAGTATTAACATTAGGTGACCCTATTCGTGTTTATTTAAAAGATGTTCTGCAAGTAACTCGTAAAGGTGAAAGTCAACTTATTTTAACTAGAAGTAATCCTGATATTGTTCAAGAATTATTAAAACTTCATATTCCTGAAATAGCAGATGGGTCTTTTGTTATTAAAGCTGTTTCTAGAAAACCAGGTGAAGTTACCAAAATAGTTCTTCAATCTCTTGTAGATGGATTAGATCCAATTAGTGTAACAGTTGGTAAAGCTGGAGCTCGTATTAAACCTATTCGTCAAGAACTTGGAAGTGAAAGAATTGAAATTGTTAGATTTGATGTAGATACTAAGAAACTTATTACTAATGCTATTCAAGCTAGTAGAGTACTAAAAAATCGTATTGCAGAAGTATTTAATATTGATTTAAATTATGATACTAATGAAGCAACTGTTGTTGTTCCAGATGAATTTCTAGCACCATTAATTGGTCGTCAAGGATCTCATCAGCGTATGTTAGAAGAAATTCTTGATTGGAAAATTAGATTTAATAATTATTCTGATTTTGAAATGATTATTAGAGAAAAACAAAAAGAAGTTGATGATATTTTAGGAATTTCAAATACTCAAAGTTTTGAGATTATTGAAGATGAACTTATTTCTTTAGACATGCTTCCATTTACTTCTATACAAATAGAAGTTCTTACAGATGCTGGATTCAAAAGTGTGACAGAAATTTTAGAACTCACTGTAGAAGATCTTTCAAAAGAAACAGGTCTAAGCTTCAATGAAGCTGTTGAAATTTGGAAAATTATTGAAGATAATATTGAAATAGAAGAAGATGACGAATAAAGATAAATTTGTGCCTACTGATTATAAGGAGTATTTATGCTACAAGACGATAGTAAGAAAAAAGTATTGAAAATAAAAATGAAAAAACCTCCAATATCTACTAATACAAATGAAACAAAAAATGAAGCACCTTTAATTTCAGAACTAATTTCTCCAAAATTAGATATAAATCCAAAAGTTCAACCTGAGATCAAATCTATCCCTCAAAATACTCACTCTGGGCAAAATGATTACAATAGACCTAATAATTCTGAACAGGGTGGCTACAATAGATCTAATAATTCTGAACAAGGTGGCTACAATAGACCTAATTCTGGTGGACAAGGTGGCTACAATAGATCTAATAATTCTGAACAAGGTGGCTACAATAGACCTAATTCTGGTGGACAGGGTGGCTACAATAGACCTAATAATTCTGAACAGGGTGGCTATAATAGATCTAATTTTGGTGGACAGGGTGGCTACAAT